>DASRZC010000045.1:0-21017 GCA_035686785.1 Kapaibacterium sp. (SeqCode) | reverse complement strand
CCAAGTTTCTCCGCTACCGCTGCCGTGGTGCCGCTCCCGCAGAAGCAATCGAGAACGAGACTTTCTGGATTGGACGATGCACTAATAATTCTCTCAAGAAGAGCTTCTGGCTTCTGCGTGTTATAGCCTGTGCGTTCTGCTGCGAGTGGGTTTACCGGAGGAATGTCGTCCCAAACCGAATCTACAATATCGCCCTCTAATTCATCGAGGTAAATTGTCCGGGCGCCTCCTTTTGTCGGGTTCACGTCATCGCGATAGAGTCGTCCATCCTTGTCTTTTTTCCATCTCTTCAGATACTCTTCTTTATGTGACTTGAATTGCGTATTCCATAGGTACTGATCCGTTTTTGTCCATGACATAATCGTATCATGTTTCATAGGAAATTTCCGGGAAGTCTTTCGTTTGAAAGCAAAGTAGGACCATACAACCTCATTCAAAAATCTATCATGTCCAAATACTTCATCCAGTACCACTTTAACAAAATGACCAATGTGCCAATCCAAGTGGACGTAGAGCGTTCCATTCTCAGCTAATAGTTCTCTCAGCAGTATAGCTGACTCATAAAACCACTGCATGTATCCATCCATCCCTCGTCCCCACGTATCTCTATATGCCTTCGTCTCAATCATTGAAGGCTGTTTGGTGAACGTCAGTGATTCATCTTCTTCATCATCTGGAACATCAGGAATTTGCGCGGTGTAACTAAAATTCGCACCGGTATCAAACGGCGGATCGATATAAATGAGATTTACTTTGCCTGCAAACTCCGGCATCAGCGAGGGAAGGACATACTTTTTATCGCCCCAAATGAGCCGGTTGCGCCATTCGGTTTCTCCGCCTTTGGAGAATATGTCGTAGGAATGCTTTCGGTCCTCGGCGGATTCGTTAACCGTCTCGATATTCTGGAACGGCAAATCAATTCGCACCGGCGCGATTTTTTTGCCATTCGCGTCGTATTTTCCGTCCCAAATTAATTCGGTCATTAAGAGCGTGTGAGTTTAATTCTACAAAGATACGACTTTTTTCATACCAGAGTGCCCATCCTTCTCATTTCCCCCCGCCTTCCAAGCGGTGTGGTCACGCGGGCGGTGACGGTGCGGGAATAGAACCGGCTTCGGGGAGTTGTTATTAGAGTAGAGCGACCGAGGCCGCGGGCGAAATTTCAAGAAGCTAAAACAACGCGTTCATCGGATTGATTAGAGTTGCACCAATTTTACATTTCAACTACGCTGGTCATTATTTCCGTAAATTTGCAACCATGAAAAAAGTAATCCTGCTGGTTTTGGCGATTGCGTTGGCTTCGTGCGCCGGTTCTCATCAGCAGGTTTCATACGGTGGGCACACGCAGCCTATCGTCGCTTGGGACAGCCTGAACACGACCAATCCCTGCCAGGACTCGCTTTTTCTTGCCTTAGAAAATAAACCCGCTTCGCAACTAACCGCGTTCGAGCAAGCCTACTTTCAACAAAAGTGGGATGAATGCAACGGCACTCCGGAAGTAAACCACGGCAGCACACCGGAATGGATTCTCGCAACTATTGACATCATCGGGTTCTTCGCTGCGGTCATAATTCTTGGGGCAGGATGAGGCGCCTTACTCGAACCTCAGCGCGTCGTTCGAATCCGGCTTTTTATATCGTTTATTGATTTTTTTGGCGGTGGCTTTCGTCGCGCAGTAAAACTCCTCCCGGTCCATTCCCGATTGACGGATCATCGACTGCATAAGGTCGATTCCGTAATCCCGCATCGCCGCATCGACCGTTACTTTTCTGGAACCCTTTTCATATTGCCGATGGCTTCCTTCGGTTCCCGTATAGAGAAATCCTTTGGCGGCAAGAATCTTGATTACTTCATCCGGCGTAAGCGTCGGATACTTTTTGGTGCCCATCAGGCAAACCGCAGGTTGGAACTTTGGGGATCGTAAATGGCTTCGGTCGGACCGGAAATAAAACGAATAATGCGGGACAAGGTCATCCCCAGTTTCCAGCGCACTTGATATTTAAAAGGAGCTTTCCGAATGTACGCGCCGGCCTGAAGTTCCTCCGACGAGAAGGAACGAAGATAGAGAAGCGTCGCGTCCTTCATCTTGCGAAAAAGCGTGTCCCAATTATCCGCGGCAACTACGATGTCGGTATCGAGGCAGATCATTTTTAGATCCCCCTCGGTACCGAAGGCCATCATTGGAAGGATTATGCTATCCATTATGCGTAACAAACACGGTATCGAAGGTTCCGTTCGAGCAAAATTCCACGCGACAGGATGAGGAGGGTATTATCGCTCCCCGTTCAATTGAGGTAAAGACCGGGGCGCCTCACTCAAACCTCAGCGCGTCGATCGGGCTCATATTCGCGGCTTTCAGCGCCGGATACAGGCCAAAGACAATGCCGACGAGCGAGCAGACGCCCATGCCGATGCCGATCCACATCGTCGGGATATACACGCTCGCATGGAGAAAGACCGCGAGGATATTTCCGATGAGGATTCCGATCCCTATGCCGATCAGCCCGCCGATCCAGCAGAGGACGACCGCTTCGGTGAGGAATTGCCCGGCGATGGCGGCTTTGGTCGCACCCATCGCTTTGCGAATGCCGATCTCTTTTGTCCGCTCAGTAACGGAGACGAGCATGATGTTCATAATGCCGATCGAAGCGGCTAAGAGCGCGATCGCGCTGATGCCAAAACCGGCGTAGGAAAGATATTTCGAGAACGAATCGAATTGCGTAGTAAGGCTGGTGTTATCTTCAATTTCAAAATCGTTATCGGCGCCCGGCTTCACGCCGCGCACGGATCGCATCGCGCCGATGACTTCGTCCTGCGTTTCATCGAACACATTTTTCGAGCGCGCGCGAACCGTCATTTGCAGGGAAGTATTATCCTGCTCCACGAAATATTTCAGCATGTTCGTGATGGGAATCAGAGCGAATCCATCCTGACTTTGTCCCATGCCACCGCCTTTGCGCGCAAAGACTCCGACGACAAGATAACCGTGCTGGTTCATCTGCACGGTCTTGCCGATAGGATCCTCGTTATGCTGGAACACGCGATCGACGATGTCCTGCCCGAGGACGGTTACGTCGCGGCCATATTGCACGTCATCCGGAGTGATCATTCGTCCTTTGGCGAGGTCGTAAGCGTGGTTCACGGCGTAATTATCATCCGAGCCAATGAGGGTGAATTGTGGATCGCTCTTCTGGTCCGCATACGCGACGGTGAGCGGAGCAACAGTATTCTCCGCGCTGACGGAAAGCGGAAGCCGGGTGTTCTCGCAGACGAATTTAATCTCATCGTAGGTAATCGGTTTTCGACGCAAATATTTCCGCCAATCGGACGCGCCCATTTGTAGGGACGGCATTGTTTTTACGGTAAAGGTGTCGCCGCCCAATCGGGAGATCGCGGTATCGACGCTATTCGTGAACGCGCCCAGCGCGGTCATCACCCCAATAATGGAAAACACCCCGACCACAATGCCGAGCAGCGTGAGCGCGCTGCGGAGCTTGTTCGCCCGTAGCGACTCGAATGCCTGACTAATGTTTTCGGTCGATACCATAAACCTGAACCTGGATTACGCGGATTGGATGGATTTTCTGGATTAGTTTCGGTTCTTTAAAATTACTCTGGAATTATTATGTCTTTCAATGGCGCTTTCGAATTTATAAGCCGCTTTACCTGAAGACTCTTACCTCCGAAATTTATCAGTAACCCTATACGCAGTTTGAACGCTTCCAAATAATTTTTGGCTTGAGCAAGATGAATATCTTCCAGGGTCTCGATGGCTTTTAGTTCGATCGGTATTCGATTTGCTATCAAAAAGTCCACGCGTCTCGAACCAATTTTTTGTTCGTAATAAAAGATAGGCATTTCGAATTCACGCGCGAAGTTTATCGGCGTTTTTCTCATTTCGATTTCCAGCGCATTTTGATAAATAAACTCTTGAAAGCCGTATCCTAAATACGAATGCACATGCATAGCACAGCCTATAACAACGCCGGTAAGGTCGCTGTCTTCCATACTTAATCCGTTTGTTCGTGGTGTCATGTGTTCTAATCCGGCTATATGGTAACCTCTATTCGAGAGGTGTGGTATCCCGAGTTATTCTTCAATGTTGTTTTCCCGATAGTAATCCTGTAAATCCATCCAATCCGCGTAATCCAGGTTTTATTCGTACCTCAGCGCCTCCACCGGATCGAGCTTGCTCGCGCGCCAGGCGGGAACGATTCCACTCGCCACTCCGATGCCGAGCGAGATGGCAAGCCCGCTCAGGATCAGCACCAGAGTGAAGTGCAAATGCACCGAGGAATCGGCGGTGAGAACCTTTGCATTAATGTAGAGCGATGCCGCATACGCAAGGAGTAACCCGATGGAACCGGCGACCAGCGTGAGCATGGTCGCCTCGGCAAGAAACTGCGCGAGCACCATGCGGCGCCGCGCGCCGACGGCTTTGCGAATGCCGATTTCCCGCGTCCGCTCCTTCACGCCGACGAACATGATGTTCATAATTCCAATGCCGCCAACAAGCAGCGAAAGCCCAGTGATCGTAAGACCCACAATGGTCAGCCCGCTCGTCAGTCCATCGAAAATCTGGTTGAATTGGTCCTCGCTATTGACTCCAAAGTTATCCTTCTCGGTTGGTTTCAATCTTCGAATGATGCGCATTTGAAAATCCGCTTCGGCTCGTGTATCCTCTTTCTGCAAAACGTTCTTTGCTTTTATGGCGATGGTCAGCATCGGGTCCGGCTGGCCATACGCGTTGAAAAATGTTTGCAGCGGCATGAGGACTTCGCGATCGGTCGAAAACTCTCCGAACATTCCGCCAACTTGTTTGGCAACGCCGATCACTTCAAGCGTATAACCATTTGCGCGAATTAGTTTGCCGATGGGATTCGCCTTGTGAAAGAGCGCATCCCAAATATCGTACCCAATAATACAGACGGGCCTCGCGCTTTCGAGCTCCTGCGTCGCGAAAAAACGGCCCTGGTCCATTTCGATGGAGCCGGTAACTTCGTACGGAGCATCCACGCCGACCGCGCGCAAATCCTCCAGTTCGTTCGCGCCGTATTTGAGTTCGATATTGCCTTTTTGATCGTTGACACTGATCGCTTTCGCTGTGGTCATTCGCTGGCGCAGTTCGCGCGCCTCTTCAAGCGTGACATTCGGCCGGTTCATTTGCGAGCGCCAATCGCCGCCGCCCCAACTGAATTTATTGATGTAATAGACATCCGTTCCCATGAAGCTGGTCGTCTCGTGGAACATTTCGGTCAGGCCGGTGAGGAACGCGCTCATCAGGGTGACCGTCACGATGCCGATGATAATGCCGAGCATCGTGAGCGCGGAGCGCAACGGATTCGCGCGCAGCGCGCCCATCGCCATCCGAACGCCCTCGACGGTATCATGGAAAAACCGTAGCATGATAATTTAAACGAGCGCCCGCTCCGCAACCATTTCATCGCTCTCTACTAATCCATCCTTAATCCGCACAATGCGCGCGGCATGCCGGGCGATGTCCTCTTCATGGGTGACGAGGATGATGGTATTTCCCTGCGCGTGCAATTCGTTGAAGAGGCGCATGATTTCCTCGCCCGTTTTCGAATCGAGATTGCCGGTCGGTTCGTCGGCAAGAATGATGGAAGGCCGCGTTACGAGCGCGCGGGCAATGGCAACGCGCTGGCGCTGGCCGCCGGATAGTTCGTTCGGCTTGTGATGCGCCCGATCCGCAAGCTGGACGTGTTCGAGCGCTTCGAGCGCGCGCCGGCGGCGCTCCTCCTTGCCGACGCCCGCATAAATGAGCGGAAGTTCTACATTATGCAGCGAATCGCTGCGCGGAAGAAGATTGAATGTTTGGAAAACGAATCCGATTTGGCGGTTACGGATCTCGGCGAGATCGTTATCTTCCAATCCGGCGACGTTAACACCTTCGAAAAAGTAATTACCACTGGTCGGGGTATCGAGGCAGCCGATGATATTCATCAGCGTGGATTTTCCCGAACCGGAAGGCCCCATGATCGCAATATACTCGTTCTCACCGACGCCAATGGTGACCCCGCGAAGGGCATAGACAAGCTCGGTTCCCATCTTGTATATTTTTTGGATGTTCTCCAAAAAGATGACGGTATTTTGGGCGTTGTGCGCCTGGCCGTTTTTAGAAATTGGTTCGATCATGTGCCTGTGTGTCCTCGATTTGTTATTCCGTACTCTTGCCTGAATTATCGACCTTCACGGCCATGCCATCGTTCAAGTCCTTCGAGACCGCGCGGAAATTTCCTTTGATCACTTCTTCTCCGCCCTTGAGGCCACTCAAAACTTCGACATAGGCGTTATCGGAAATGCCCGTGGTAATCGGGACTTTCAGCGCTTTGCCATTCTTCACGATGAATACGATGAGCGGTGGTTCCTCATCGCCATTGAAGGAACCTCGGTTCGCTTCGCGAATTTGGCGGAGCGAATCGGCCGCGCGCTGATCGTCGCTTTCGCGCCGCGTGACGGCCATGAGCGGGACGGCAAGAACATTCGGCTTCGTCTCGGTCTCGATGCGCGCCGTGCAGCTCATGCCGGGGCGAAGATCGGCGGTCCCAAAATTATCGAGGCGAACTTTTACCGTGAAATTCGTCGATTGGTCCGCCGTGCCGGTCCCGGCTTGGGTCGCGCTGTTGGCGATCTCGATGACCTTGCCCGTAAAAACTGTATCCGGAAATGCGTCCACCGAAATTTTGACCGGATCGCCAAGCTTAACGTTCACGACATCGTTTTCATCGACATCGACCATCGCGTTCATCACCGTCAGGTCGCTCACGTCCATCATTTCGGTTCCCGCAAATTGGCTGGTTCCCACCACGCGCTCGCCAAGCTGCGAAATAAGATTGGTAATGGTTCCATTCATAGGCGAAAGGACGCTCGTCCAGTCCAGCGATTGTTGCAACTGCCGCATTTGGCTTGCGGCGGCATTGGCGCTATAATTAGCGGCATTGAATCCAGCCACCGAGGCATCATATTTTGCTTTTTCGGCATCGTAGTCCTGTTCGGAAAGCAAATGCTGCGCAACGAGCAGCTTCCCGCGCTTCAAATCCGCTTCCGCCTGAATCATTGCGGCTTTCTGCTGCTCGGCCTGCGCTTTCGACGAGTTGTAGCTCGCTTCCGCAGCCTGGTATTGTTCCTGAAAAACATCGGGCTTGATTTTCGCAAGGAGATCGCCCTTTTTTACGTGCGCCCCTTCTTTGAAGGGAAGTTCAATAATCTCACCGGGGACCTGCGGAGAAACCTTGACCATCACTTCCGGCTGAATTTTTCCCGTCGCCTGAACGGCTTCGGTCACCGTGTGGCGACCCACAATTTCTGTCTGGACTGCGGTTGGTTTTTCCTTGCCGCTGAATCCAATGGCAAGTATGATGAGGAGTCCGGCAAAACTTCCCAGTGCGATCCAAATTGTGCGAACTCTTCGCTTTCGTTTTTTTCGAGCAAGTTCAAGAGTCTTCTCCATTGGCGAGGGCGTTAGGGATGGCGCGCTGCCATTCGAGCCGGTCGTGCTGGCGGTGCCAATTTCAATTTTGCCTTTTGTTTGTAGTGCCATATCCTAATCCTAAATTTCTCTTCAATCAATAATTCCACTTGCCAAGCGTATAATTCAACTGTTGTTGCGCGAGCACCCAATTGAACTGGGCATTGATGCGGTTCGCGCGCGCCGTTTCCGCGGCGGCTTCGGCAATAATCATGTTCACCTCCGTGCCCGCCCCGACGCGCAACTGTTCGGCAGCGAGGCGCAAACTTTCCTCCGCTGCCGTGAGCGCGCTTTGAGTGGCATCGAGCGCAAGTTCCGAAGCTTTCAAGTTATTGACATATTGCGTGGCATTGTTCCGGATCGTCTGCACATCCTGTTCGAGCGCGATGCGCGCATTTTCGACATCTACTTCCTGTTCCTGAATCAAGAGGCGATTTTGCATGGCATCGAAAATAGGAATGGTGAGAGAAAGACCTACGTTCAGGCCATTATTCATCTGAATGCCAGTCAGGTTGGTATTTGTGCCAGCACCGCCAATGCCGCCGGAAGCATCGAGCGATGGAAGAAGCGCTCCACGAGTAATATCGATCTGATACTGCGCGGCCTGAATATTCTGCTGCTGTGCTAAAATATCCGGGCGACGATCGATCACATCGTTGAGTTCAGAATCGGTAAGGGTCGTATCGACGTTGGCGCGTTTCGTGGCAGTCGTGGTAGTATCGATACCATCTGCGTTGAAGCTATAGTTTTGGAACTCGCTTGGCGGAACATTCAGGTCGAAGAGGACGGTCGCTTCGGCATTTTGGTAATTGTTTCGGGCCTGAATTAGCGAGAGCGAGTCCCCACTGACGACGGCCTGTTGTTGATAGACATTCCCAATAGGGACGACGCCGGCCTGATACTGGCCCTGCACCAGCCGAAGTTGTGCGATCCCCTCCGCAAGCGTGGAATCGGCGGCTCTCACGAGTTCATCGGTGCGAAGAACATTCAGATAGTCGCTCGTAACGATAAAGGCAATTTGTTGGCGTGTCCAGGTAAAGGTATTTGTAGCCGCGCCGAAACTCGACTGAGCCGCGTTGATTCGTGCAACATCGGAACCGCCATGGAAAATATTATAAAACGCCGTGGCATCCCAGTTCAGGGAGTGGGAACCGGCCGGCGTAATCACTTGAGTTATGGGAGCATTCAGCGCTGCTCCTCTCACTAATAAGGAGTCACCGGAGGCGGTCTGGACAACGCCTTGCGTGCTTTGCAGTACCGAAAGCGTGCGCTGCGATACCGGTTCGAGCGAGTAATCGTATCGCCAGGAACCGCCGGCGGAAGCGGTCGGAAGCCAGGCGTTATCTTTGGAGCGCGTGACTTCGATGTCATTCCGTTCAACTAGGTTTCCGGCATTGCGTACCGTATAGTTTTCCGCGATGGCACGATGGATGGCGTCGGCGAGTGTAATCGTGGGCGGAAGATTAGAGAAAGCAGGCGTGGATTGGCTGGGAGCCTGCGCATATACCTGCGGCGCGGTTGCGATCGTGGTGGTGAGTAGGGCGGCCAAAGCCGCGAAAAGGAATCGAAATTTCATCGAATGTAGGATAGTTTCAACGGGTATCGAATAGTGTGTCTCGGAAAAAGCTGTCTGGAAACCACAAAATGCGAAAGAACCTCTCAAAAAATTCCGGAGGATGAATTCATGACGCAAGATTAGACGAATTATTGGCCCTTTGTTACGTGCCTGAACATTGTATCATCGTTTCGCGAACCGAGGATGAATATGGCCTCATTTATGTATAAAACAACCGTCCGATCATGTGCCTTTTTCGAAGCATCATTTTATTTCTCTTTGCCGCCGCAGCGGCCGGAAGTGGCGTGGAATTCCGGTGGCATATCCTTTCCCCTCGCTGGGAGGTTAAAACGCTCGCCGATGGCTTCATTCCTGATTCCATTTCCACTCCAACCACGGTTCAGGAGCAGGTTTCGCTTCCCGCGCCGCCGCCCGTGCGGCAATCGTGGAAGCGGCTTCCAAGCGAGCGAACGCTTTATGTGCTCGATGCGCGACTCGTCAAAGTGATGGAGGATTTGGACCGGGATTACAAATTCGTCATCGAGGATCCAAAAACTGGCGCTCAAATGCTGGCTGAAATTCCCGATCCAGATGCCTATGGTTCGGCAAAGTATCGCCCGGCATTTCGTAAAGCACGTTACATTATCGATAGCGTGGCCGACAGAGTTCCGGGATATTCCGATATTCGATTCGATCCAGAGCCGCTCGTCCGCGTGACCGGTATTGGCTTTTTCGATCAGGCGCATTATGCTCCGTATCACGGCACTGCACCGAATAACCGGGAAATTCATCCGGTGCTGCGGATCGAGGTTGTTCGCTGACAAACCATGAATGGCTTTTCAGAGACTTGTTCTCCAATAGCATCGTTAAATTTCCCGTATGAATATACTCAAAGTTTTCGTATTGCTGATAACAGGCGGCGCGGCGCTCGTGGGTTTTGAACTTTCCGCCCATGTTCACTCGGAACGGTGGAAGGTGAAGACCTTAGCCGATTCCTTTGCAGTAAATAGTATCGCTGTTCCTACGACGATCCCCGATCAAGCGGCACTTCCCGAGCCGAGTGTTGGCGAATCTGTGGCTCGGCTTCCATCTGAAAAAACACTCTATACGCTCGATGCGCGGCTCATCGCGGTGAAGAAGGAATTCGATGGCGATTATCACCTTGTCCTCGAAGACCCGCGCACGAAGCTTCGAATGGTTGCGGAGATTCCGGACACCAGCACTCCCGCTCCACTCGCCGATCGAAAAGATTATGCCGTGGCGCGGGAGGAGATTGACCGCATCGCGGGGCGTCCGGGTTTCTTCGCTAAGAAGCTTGTCACGCCGCCCATGATCGAGATTGCGGGCATCGGCTTTTTCGATGAGCCGCACATGCTCACCCCGGACGGCATGGCGCCAAATGGGCGGGAAATCCATCCCGTGCTCCGTGTGAAGCCGATATTATAATCCTTTCGAGAATGAATTGTCCCGATGGAGAGTTCTTAGGATGAAATTTATTTTTATTCAGAAATAACCATCATCCAAAGAAAAACCGTCGCTGTGGGATCTGCAACCGGCCCAACCCCATCCAAACGACCGAGAGGCCGGTGGAGGCAAAGCCGCGGCCAAATCAGCTTTTCGAGCGAACTCATTCGGAAGGGGATTCACTTAGGGTCGCTCTCGATTCCGATTGGGTATTATTTCATTCATCGGAGTACGGCGCTTTACGTTCTCGTGCCGCTTACGATTTTCTCCATCGTGATCGATGTGGGCCGATTTTATATTCCAGCGCTACAGAAGGTAATTCAGCATTATTTCGCACGCATCCTCCGCCCGCACGAGCGGCGGCCTGGGCTTTTGAGCGGGGCAACCTACGTTTTCATCAGCGCGCTTTTTTGTGTCATCGTTTTTCCCAAGCTGATTACCGTGACGGCATTTTCCATTCTGATCGTCTCTGACGGCTCCAGCGCGCTTTTCGGGCGTGCATTTGGAAAGCACCGGTTCTTAGATAAGAGCTTGGAGGGAACGCTTGCCTTTATCCTAAGCGCGTGGATTGTCATTCTGATCACTCCGAAAGTTGGCCCGGTGCCGATGGAGTATTTTATCGCTGCATTTGCGGCCGTCGTCGGAGGGATCGCCGAGGCCGCCAGCGTTACACTCCATCTCGATGACAATTTTTCCGTTCCGGTTTCGGTTGGCTTTACGATGTGGGGCTTATATTTTCTATTGAGCCAAATCGACCCCGCGAGCTATGGATGGCTGTATCAGGCTTTGCTCCATATTTCATAATGTTTTGTGATTTATCGCCCAAAACTTTGTACCGATTTCTTCGACATACGGCGGCTTACATTTTAGCGGCCTCGCTCCTTGTTACGATGGCGCTGCCGGCGCGGGCGCAGTGGAGCGGCTTGGTTTCTTTGGGCGGTCAGGCCACGAATAACGTTCAGGAACTGGATACGATCGCGCCCGACCGGATGCTTATGCCCGCCTTCGAGCTGGATTACGATCTGCATCCATCGGCCGTCTCTACCATCACGCTCACCGGCGCGTATTCGCCGGAGTTTTATTCGGTCAATCCTGGCCTGAGTTTTAACGAGACGATGTTCGGCGCTACGGGTGTCTTTTATTTAACGAATCAGGAGGCCATTACGCGGGAAGCGAAATCGCAAAGTGGAGAGGAACAATTAAATTTACCCCACAACTCACATTTCATGGAATATGAGAACAATGAAATTGATCCTTTTCATCCAATCCGCCCCATAAGTTCCATTCCCAGTCAGCATCCTCTCACCAGTAATGATTCCCTCGTCGATCTTGCGGTTTCCGCGCTCTATACGTTAAGCGGCGAACTCGATTCGACCGACATTTCGCCGAAGGGAATTTCGAAGGCGCAAGTTACCGAATTCGAAGACTTGCGCGATTCGATCTCCGATGTACTTTCCACGATCGCTGATCTGCTCGACTCGGTGGGATATAGCGAGAGCACCTCGGAAGTAGTTGTCGGAGAGTTAGAAAACATTCGTGCGCCGCTAAAGCGCCTGATGCCGCACACCAAACCATTCCATACCGATCCCACTCTGCTCGATGCGGCCATTCGCTTCCTCAAATTGGCGAAGCCAGAAACCGATTTTCTTCCAACGGCCTCGGCTCCCATTGCACCTTCGAGTGTGGAGACGAAGAGCGAGATCGCAGCAGTTCAAAAGCAGGCCGCTTCGGAAGAAACTGCTTCGGAAGAAGAAGAGGAGGCTCCGCCAGCGCCGCGTATTACGCTCATCGCCTCTGACACCCGGCTGCGCGAATTCGGATACGGCGATGTTACGGTCCACGAAGATGCGGATGACTCGGATGCAACCACGCTGGCCACATCGCTAACGATTCCTGTTGCATATACGACTCATTCTGGCGTCCATTATTCGCTGGGCGATACGCTGCTCTATGGCGGCAATTTTGGAGGCAATCCAAACGACAGCCGGGAACTTACGTTTGGCGGCGCGCTCGAAGGGCTTCCGAGCACGAATTTCAGTTTGCGCGGAAGTTACGATTATACACGCACGGCGTATCCCTTCGATTCGGTTTATACCAATACGGAGAACCGGCTCCGGCTGCTGTCGCGGTTCAATATTGGCGGGCCATTCATGCTTTTTCCCGAAGCTTCGATTGGATTCAGAAATTATCTTACCCCGCTCACCGTCGTCGATACGATCACTCCTGCGAAGGGCAAGAAAACCGCCGTTGTTAAGACGTTGACCGCAGGTTCGAATTTTACACAGTTCTCCTATGGAATCGGCACGGCAGCCATTATCGGAGAGCGATGGATCCTGGGTGTACTCGTTGCCTTCAATCAAAATCCAAATCTTCGTGCATACGTAACGACTGCGGCGATTGCACGGGGTCCCAAGGGTAAAACCGTTCGTGCCGCCGTACAAATCGCGGACGATGAATATACTTACAATCTTTCGCGTTATACCGTATTCTCGAACGCGCGCATTTTCTGGGATCTGGATTTTGGCGCCGATTTCTCTTACGAGCACCGCGTCTATGGTTCCGAAGTGGGGCCGAAAGGAAATACGCTGCCCGGCGGCCAGGGGCGGACGGAGAATGACCGGTTTTGGAACCTCTCGCTTTCGCATCTTTTTTCCTTCGATCAGCAGTTGATCGGCGCGTTCAATGCGCTCCAGATTGGAGGATTGCTTCAAGTATCCAATGTTAACGCAAGCCAGTCCATTTATACCTATTCGGCTACGAATTTCACACTTTCGGCCACACTCGGATTTTGATAGTTCTGAGAATCGGTGTGGACGAGATGGACGCAGTGGACTTTTTGCAGTCGAATTATAATTCCTTCAATGAAAATAGCCTGTGTTCAGTTCGCCCCGACGTATCGGGATATTAAGAAAAATCTCGACCGGGTTTCCGATTTCGTTCACTCGGCGGATGCCGACCTCGTCATTTTTCCGGAACTTGCACTTACCGGATATTTCTTCACGTCGCCGGATGAAATTGTGCCGATGGCCGAACCTGTCGATGGCCAGCTCGCCCGCGCATTTGTCGAAATTGCGAAGCGCGAGAACAAAGCGATAATCATCGGATTTCTGGAAGCTACCGACAATAAATGTTACAATGCCGCGCTCGCCTTCGATAACACGGGCGCTCTTGCCGGGCATTATCGGAAGCTGCATCTTTTTTATTATGAGACTCAGATTTTTGCTCGTGGCGATCTTGGTTTTCCCGTCTTTCCGCTCCAAACTCGATCGGGTATGGCGAATGTGGGAATGCTCATTTGCTACGATTGGCGTTTCCCCGAAGCGGCACGTGCGCTGGCGCTAAAGGGCGCGGAGTTGATTGCAATGCCGTCGAATATCGTCACCACGACGTCCATGCTGCACACGACGCTCCAAACCCGAGCCTTCGAAAACAAAGTGGCACTCGCCTTCGCCGATCGCATCGGTGCGGAAGAGAATGCCGGCGAGCGGCTCGCGTTCCGTGGCGAGAGCGCCATCATCGGAATGAATGGGGAAATTCTCGCGAAGGCATCCGAGAATTCCGAGGAAATTATCATCGCCGAGGTCGATCTTTCAAAAACCCGGAATAAGCGCATCAATAAATTCAACGATATTTTTTCCGACCGGCCGGAAGCGGGATATGGATTGTAGGAAACATTTCCACACAGTAAAAGCCTTATAGCGACTCGGCAATTTAGAAACCACCGCGCGGGAGTAATTCAGCGGTAGAATGCCAGCTTCCCAAGCTGGACGTCGCGGGTTCGATCCCCGTCTCCCGCTCTGGGCAATTATGAATTATGAAGTATGAAATGGGGTATCAGGATTCCTTCCTTGTTTTCCGAATGCCATAATGCTCTCCCATCGAATTCTCATCGTCCGAACCGATCGGATCGGCGATGTTGTACTTACTTTGCCCATGGCCCGCGCGATCAAGCAGGGTTTGCCGTCGAGCCATGTCGTATTTCTTGCTCGCGAATACACTCTGCCCATTGTCGAGCGCTCGCCGGATGCCGATGAAACCCTTACGGCTGAGCCGGATGATTCACTCCGCGAACTCATCAGGATTTTCCGAAGCGCGAATGTGGATGTCGCATTTTTTCCAAGTCCTCGATTCCGTTTGGCGTTTGCGGCGTGGTTCGCCCGCATTCCCAAACGCATTGGCACGGGGTATCGCTGGTACTCGTTTTTATTTACGGACCGAATTTTCGAGCACCGCAAAACCGCCGAGCGCCATGAAGCCGAGTTTAATCTTCGGATGCTGAAGCCGCTCGGAATTTCCGCTCCCAAAGATGAGCTGCCAACTATCCTCTTACGTAATCCAGAGCGCATGGCTGTGGAGGAGTGGCTTTCAACGAACCTGGGAAATTCGAGATCAAAATTTGCAGTGCTGCATGTTACCAACGGCGGTTCGACCCCGCCATGGCCCACCCAGAATTTTGTCGAGCTGGGCCGGATGATATTCGAGCGATACGGAATGACAATAATTCTCACCGGTCTGCGTCGTGAAGCAATGATACTCGATGGACTGGCCGCGTCCATTGGTGACGCCCTGGTGTTCGCCGGGCGTTCACTGCCGGAACTGGCGGCGCTCCTCGAACGGGCTTCGGTCGTTGTCGCAGCCAGTACTGGGCCGGGCCATCTGGCCGCCGCATTGGGCGCCAGCACGGTTGGCCTTTTTTCGCTGCCGCCCGCTTTGAGCAAGGAACGCTGGGGTTTCCGCGGACCGCGCGTCCGTAATCTGTCGCCGGAGCCGATTGCCCAGTGCCCAACGTGCGAGCACTGTATGTGCATGGAACGTTTGGAGATGGGTAGCGTAATGAATGCGATAGACTCCGTGCTTCGCTCATCGTCGGATTCGTGAAAATATTTTCGCACAGTTAGCACGGCATTGGCTGTTTAAAAAGGCCTCCTTCGGCATTAAATACCAGGAATGAATCGTAATCGCACGCTCGCGGCGCTCGCCGTATCGCTCGTCCTCGTTTGGCCCAACTGGCTGAACGAGACGCATGCCGCAAGCATCTCTCGATTCCTCGGGACCGACGATGCGCCTGCTCGCGATGCTGCCGCCGATCAGTCTCCCTTTCGTAGCTTGACCAACAATGCCTTCGAAGTCGGTGAACGGCTCACGTTCGATATCGACTACGGCTACATCACTGCCGGCGAGGCGGTCATGTCGATTCCCGGCTATGAATACATCAATGGGCGCCCGACGCTCGATATTCGCGTCGAAGCGCTCTCTGCCCCCACGTTCGATTGGGTCTTCAAAGTCCGCGACCGTTACGAGACCTTCCTGGATTTCGACGGCCTCTTTCCCTGGCGTTTCGAGCAGCACGTCCGCGAAGGAAATTATTCGAAAGATTATCAGGCCAATTTCGATCCCGAAAATGAAACCGCAACTACCAGCGATGGTCACGAATATACCACCCCGCAATATGTGCATGATATCGTAAGCGCGTTCTACTATATTCGCACCCTCGATCTGACTCATGCCCACCGTGGGGATGTTGTCCATCTCGAAAATTTCTTCGATGGCGAAACGCATCCGCTCGATGTGCGTGTGCTCGGCCATCAGCAAGTGGAAACGGAAGCCGGGACCTTCGAATGCTCGGTGATCGAGCCGATGGTCGTCAAAGGCGGCCTCTTCAAAAACGAAGGAACGATCCGTATTTGGCTGACCGACGATAATAATCATATCCCCGTCAAAATGTCTTCCCAAATCCTCATCGGTTCGATCGAAGCCAAACTCGTGAAGTACGAGGGCATTCGCAGCCCGCTTACCGCGAAAGTAGGGTAAAGAATTTCTTTCTGTCTGCCAATTACCGGAAATTGCGCGCGCGTTTGTGCTTCATGAACTCTGGCTTTCTTGAGCTAATTTAGGCAATTATGGATTTTTTATTCATAATTTTCTCGCTTTTTCAAGCTTGTCGAAAGGGTCTTTTTCTAAAAAAAATGGTGCCCAAAAACAAACGAACGCATTCGCTTTTCATGAATAAGCACTCCACGCCATCGAATTTGCAAGTGTTCGTTTCAATTTTCAATGAGCAAAATAGAGCCTGCCTTGAGCTTGTCGAATAGGTGCCTATAAACGACCCTGCAATATAAGCGCCCGGAATAGCAAAGTCAAGTGTTTTCGAAAGATTTTTGACAATTTATTTTTCTACTCCGGTCCCGTGTGCATGGAAGCGCCTGCTTCCGTGACCCCTCACCGGGAAGCAGGCGCTTCCCGGCACACATTACCGGAGGCAAATCACCGCGCGAGCACCACCGGCAGCGTCTCCACCCGCCCATTCATCCGCACGAGGCACTCATACATCCCATCGGGCAAGCCGGTAGGCTTGCTCCACGCGAAGCTATGCTCTCCCGCCGCAAGCTCGCCCGAAAAGAGATGCGCGACTTCCGCGCCGAGGAGATTTATGATGGATACCTCCGCATATCCGGCAGCTTCCGAGGTGAAGGTGATCTCGGTGGATTGGGAGAAGGGGTTGGGGTAGCTGCGAATATCTTGCATAATTGGCAGTGTATTGGCTACCCCTGATAAATCCGAAATTGGGCGGCGATACACTGCCGGAACGCTATTTATACCTGCAAACAAATATCGATCAGCCACGCCTAAGGAGGATGCCCAGCAATCGCTCGGCAAGCCAACGCCAAACGGTTCCCAAGATAAACCACTATCCCTCGATAATGAAATTGACCCGTGGGTTCCCGCAACTACCACCCCATCTATGGAACGAAGTGACAAGACGCCGTTGCCATAATTAAAAATCGAGGTGTCAATGTGGATCCATGTACGCCCCAAGTTTGTCGATCGGTACAACCCTCCCGAGGTTCCGGCAAGCGCAACATTCCCAATTATGGTTAATGCATCGACAAGATCCCCGACATACAGATCAGTAGTAAGACGAGAGGTATCCCAGGTGTCACCATTATCGGTCGAACGTAGGACATAATCCGCATCATTTCCACCGAGGATGACGCTATCATTCCCGGCGAAGGAATAAATAGCTTGATACCAGCGAGGGAAGGCATTAGTAGTATCGTACTCCCAATCACGACCGCTATCGGAAGAGCGAAAGAGGCCACCGCCTGCAAAAACATATCCATCATGAGCAAAGAGAGCCTGAATGTTATCCGGCCAACCAGGGTCAGGCGTCCATTTGCTTGAATTCCAGGAAGCGCCGCTATCCGTCGAATAATAAATAAAATCTAATCCTGTTCCGACGAGGAGTACGTTTCCGACGTGCGTTATGGAGAGGTTACCGTCGGAGTTGACTCCGGCGGGGAGACCACTCCCGACATAGTTCCAGGTTTCACCGAAATCACTTGTCCAAACGGGAGGTCCGTCGCCGCCGCACGCGAAGAGCTTGTTACCGAGGGTATCGAATGGCCCGGTTCCGTCAACGCCCAATTGGTGCGTGGCGACCCATTGCGCGCTCGCGATACGTGCAATGAAAAATGCAGCCAGAAAAAAAATTAGGAGCTTCATTTTGAAGTATAAATGCTATCATTGAAAGAATGGTTTCTCCTAATTGTGCTACTTATTGCGGCGGAACTCATTGTTTGCTATGGTTCGTATTCAAATACTTTCGGAAGCAGCAACGTGCTCGGATGAACTTTAAGCGCACCAGCAATTCTATTCAATGTAGTTAGAGTTACATTTCTATCACCACGCTCAATATGGCCCATGTAGGAGCGTCTGAGGCCTGCAAGCGTCGCTAAATCGGTCTGCGAATAGCCATGCGATTGACGCAAAATTCTAATGTTTTTTCCGACGACCTTGAGAATGTCCATGCAAGGATAATCATCCTATTCGCTTTCCGAGAGAAGTTTGCTACTAATAGCGGCTAAAAATGTTGTATATTTGTATTCGCTCATTGGGGAAACACTTCGATGACCAGCTTTAAAACCTAATTTTTTAGGAGCATTCTTATGACACATTCGAGACATAGTCGAACGCGAGCCATCGCGGCTTGCTTTGCATTCGTTTTGTTTTTCGGCGCCGAAGGCCTTCACGCGCAAGAGCCGTGGCCATCCTCGCCGCTTGTTCCGCCGGATACGACGCATTATAACATTTCGATGGAATACGGCGCTATTTCATCGCAACGCCGCCCGCCCGACAGCCTCATCATTCCCGGTACGCTCCTGATCCGCTTCCGACATGGCGCGCTCGATTCGAACACGCTAAGCCATACCTACTGGGAATATTTTTACGGACATAATGCAAAAAAGAAAGGAGGCGAGCTGCCTCTTAGCGGCCCTTACGATGATGTAAATCAGCCTCGCGGGTATTATCCGGCGCTTCGCCAGCTTCTCTTTGCAGAACAGTTCGGGTTCGATAGCACGGATAATATCGTGAAGGATTCTTCGCTCAAGCATTTCTTTCTTTCCGATGGTTGCCACTATCTCCATCGGCTTACGGCAGCCAGCCCGCTCGATACGCTCTCGGTTACGCGCGATGGCGATACCATCGGCTGCGATCACATGGATTGGATGCTTCTGGAAATGGATAGCACTACAAACCCACTTCTTCTTTGCGGGCTTCTGATGGCGGAGTTCCCACGCGACATTATCGAGGCGTATCCCGACTATGGCGGAACGGTTCTGCTCGGGCACGTGCCCGGTAATGCGAATTGGGAATGCCAGGTTTCGGACACGATGATCAATGCGCCGCTCGCCTGGGATTACGAGGTTGGGGATACGAACATTCTTGTGGCGCTCTGGGATCGAGGGATCGACTACAGGCACCCGGGATTTCTCGATGCGGTTGTAGGGCAGGGACATAAGTTTGTATTTACATGGGACTACGACAATGATACAGCCGCCTCGTACGTGAGTCGCATAACCGATCACGGGACAGCCTGTGCCGCTCTCGTCGGGCTCCCGACAAACCGGGGTGATTCCATTCCGGGCGGCGTTGCCGGAGGCTGGGGCCCCCTCGCTGGAGGCTCCGACACAATTGATAGGGGGCGAGGAGTAAGCCTCGCTGCGGTTGTCAGCGGATTTGGTGCGGTTCCGGGTTATGTGCGTGCCGTTTTCGAGGCTTCGGCCCGGAACCCAAGTTCCCCTTATGGTCTGGGAGCACATGTCATAAATACCTCCGCGGATTTTTCTTATGGCTTTGGTTACGCATCCCCTGTCCACGATGCCGTCAACTACGCTTTTGAGAATGGGGTCGTTCAAACCGCCGCTCGATCTCACAATACTGCGGACACTTTGGGAGGCGTACCAGCAGGGTATGATCCATCATGGATTATTTCAGTCGGTGCAAGTCTCCAAGATAAAAGCCTTTCGCCGGGATGCTCCTTTGGCGAAACATTGGATTTGCTTGCTCCCAGCGGCAATAATGCGTATGGGAATTGTGGCCCGCCAAACCTGAACTGGACCGCACGCGTTAAGGACACAACACCTCCGATTTATTACTATGGCGGGGAAAGTGGTTCTTCCTTCTCCGCGCCTCAAGTAGCCGGTTCCGCGGCTCTTTTGCTTTCCACATTTTACAGGCGTGATACCGCTCATCTCATGCATGTGGAACCGGAAGATATTCAAGGAATTCTTTGTGCTTCAGCATGGCGGTCTGACGCGGATAGGGATTCGCTTCCGTCACGCGATGTCTGGCGACAAACAACCGGGTGGGGTCATCTCGATATAGGAAATGCCTTCCGGATGATGGATACCACGCTTAGCATAAATTCAAGCAATTATAGGCTATATCATTATAAAATCACGGGTACCCCAGGATTGACATTTACCGCTTGGCGAGATACTGTCTCCTATCTTTTTTATGTTCCAACCGAATTAGATTTCTGGGGAACCTTTTATGATAGTCTAAAAAACTATCGTCAGCGTTCCTATCTGTTGGACAATTACGGTGGAAGATGGAGCTACATGGTCCAATATCGAACGGTAACTGCAAAAATGATTCTTCCCGATACCCTAGAGCGGACGGATGCGACGCCCATGTTCGCGTGGGGACGTAGCGGTGGCCCCACCGCAAAATCCGGATGGAGTTTGGCGCAAGAGAACTTCCAGTCTGGCTTTACGGAGGTTATCAATGGCACCGGCGATACGGCAAATGGCGTATCACAGTCTGGCGGGTATCAGGAAGGCATTTTCCACAATAATGACACAATTATCGCCCAGACGTACCAATATCAAGTCTGGGGTTGGGATACCGTCGATGGGCTATATGATGTCTATCTCGGCCACTGCCCCCGTGATACTTCGCTGGGCCTGAATTTTTCGGTATTTGCAAGGCCGAAGATTGTTGGCTCCGGCGTCAAAGAATTGGCTGGGCAAACCGGCAATGTGCTCGAAGTATTGCTGGACAATGCCACGCATTCCGTGATCGCCAATTACAGCATAACCTCGCCGCTACGCAATGCTCGGATTGAAATCTATGATGCTCTCGGGCGCCTCGTTGCATCGTTGCCGCATGTTTCCGCCAATATCGGTTGGAATCAAACAGTACTGCCGGCAAGTGCTCTTGTAAACG
>DASRZC010000044.1:0-45678 GCA_035686785.1 Kapaibacterium sp. (SeqCode) | reverse complement strand
CTTGCGCCTGTCCATATAGCGGCGTTCCATTATTGTACACGCTGCCATACGGATCCCAATATTCGCCGTTCGGGTCGCCGGTTGCGGGCGGAATCTGCGAATTTTGCACAATCATACCTGATTGTATCGGATCGCATGGTGGAGGAGGGTGGTAAAGCAGGCTCCCCGGCTTCACGATCGGCCTGTTCGAGGGAGGTGGATTGTAAGGAGGAATCGGGGAAGGAGGCGGTGGTGGGGAATCAGCTTCATTATAGAATCCAGTTGTAAATTTCTCAGATGACTCTTTCGCCTGGTTCAGAAAATCCTGCATTGACAGACCGCCGGACCCTGACCCCGGAGAGCCTCCACCGGGCTGACTAGCGTCCGCTGCAGAGCCGCAGGGAATCCAGACGGGTTGAGAAGTAATATATCCGCTTCCGAGCTCAGATGGGTGACCGCCGGGCGGATTACCTACAGGCACCCACTCGCTACTCCAATATCCCCCCTCTGCATTTGGGCATGGCATGATGATTATCCCCTCAAATTACAATCCATTCCATTTCGAACATACTCCAATTGCCGCTGTTATCGACGATGCGAAGGGCGACCTGGAAGCGGCCGGTCGTGTTGAGCGAAACCTGCAGGTTCCGTCCGCCGCCGCCGTACGTGGAGTTTGGGAACTGGAAGACGGGAACGGTTCCATTGGCGTTACCCTGGAACTGTCCGCTCGTCGTGGAGTTATCGCGCATGCTGAAGAGAATATCGGCGGAGGTCACTCCGGCGTTAAAATCGAGATAAAGGTAATTGATGAATCGCGGGTCCCCTCGCAAGAACATGATGTTCTGCACCGAAAGGGGCAGCCCGAGTGATGGAAGCGTCATCGCGTGCAAATTGTTCCAGTTCGTTGCGTCGACAACGGCCTGGTAATCATACGCGTTCGCGGCGACGATGTGCGAGGTCGTCGCAGGTATGCCTCCCGCTGTTGTTTTCATCGGCGGGGCGATCCATGTCGTTCCGGCATTCAGCCAGTTTAGGCTTCGGGCGAAAGCGGCGTTCTGCAGGGTGCCGCTTTGGTCTTCGAAAGCCAGCGAGGAGATGATGGCGCGCGGGTCCATCGGCGTCATGACCACCAAATCGTTCCAGGATTGTGCTCGTGTTCCGTTCATAAGGTTTTTGGGGTTTGAGGTTTGAAAAATCGTGCGTTAGTTTGCCTATAGCAACCCCCCCGCGCTTGCGATCGAGTTCCCGTGCAATGTTAAAAAATTGTTAAATCTCAGACCCGAAAATTATTTTTCGATTTTTCTGACATCGCGATTTTTTCGTGGGTATAATTAGTGGAGTCTCATATGGGCACCCAAAAGCCTGTCAAGCATGAATTATGAAAAATGTCAGATCATATTGAATTTCCGGAAATTCGGGAACTCGGCTCATTGCATGAAAATTAAACCTCTCTCGCCAATTCATACAACTCACTTCGAAATGACAACATGGCGAAAATGCGCTGAAAAAAGCAATACAAATGTGTGGTATTGAGGACAGCACTATTGTAAAAGAAAAAATTTTGAGAGCAGAGAGTTGCGCCGCGAATAAAATTATCAAAAATTGCGTTTGCGGTGCAACTCTGCTCAGATCAATATGAAAATTACACCTCCCGCTCATATCGCGGCGCTCGAAGCATATAAACCGGGGCGCCCGATCGCCGATGTCATGGCCGAATATGGCCTGGACGACGTGATCAAACTGGCCTCGAATGAGAATCCGCTGGGGCCATCGCCAAAGGCGCTCGAAGCAGCCATGGGTTCGCTTCGCGATCTTCATCATTATCCGAATGGCGGAAAGACGTTGCGGGAGGCGATCGCGAAAAAATATCGCTTATCCATGGACGAAGTGATCGCCGGTTCCGGCAGCGAGGGCGTGATGAATACGCTGATGCGCACGTTCCTCGAAAAGGGCGATGAAGTCATCACGAGCGAGGGAACCTTCACCGGGTTTTACGTTCTCTCTCATGCGATGGGACTGAAACTCGTGACTGTTCCGATGAAAAATTATGCGTATGATTTGGACAAAATCGCAAATCGAATTTCGGAAGACACGAAGCTTATTTATCTCGCCAATCCGAACAACCCGACCGGCAGTGCTTTTGGCAGCCACGAATTCGAAGCATTCTATAAACGCATTCCGGCCGGCGTTATTATTTTGTGCGATGAAGCCTACTACGATTATGCGAAGCCTAACATACCGGATCATTTCACGCTTCTCGACGATATCCGTTCCAATGTCGTGACGCTTCGGACATTTTCAAAATCGCACGGGCTGGCTGGCATTCGTGTTGGATTCGGAACGGGACCAAAAGAGATTATTTCGCTCATGCTAAAAGTCAAACTTCCTTTCGAGCCAAGCTCCCCCGCCCAAGCCGCCGGAATTGCCGCGCTGGACGATGACGAATTTCTCGCGAGCACTATTGAAACAAACCAAGCTGGCAAGCGGTACCTTAAAGAAGCGTTCGCAGAGCTTGGAATTTCACATGTCGATACATCAGCAAATTTCTTTCTCCTACCGTTTGAATCGAAAGGGATGGCGCACGAATTTGTTTACGAGATGGAGCGGCGTGGAATTATCGTGCGTCCGGCGGATGGTTCGGGATTGCCTCAGTGCGTGCGAGTGTCCATCGGCACCATGGAAGAAAATAAGCGGGCAATCGAGGCGATGAAAGAAATCCAAGAGAACCCCCTCCTTTTCAAGGAGGCGGCAGGGGGTGGTTATGCCCCCGGTCAACCACCCCCCGTCCCCCGCCTTGAAAAGGCGGGGGTGATCGTATAAACCATGCCTGACGAACTTAACGAATACCTTCGCCCCGAGATCGCTTCCGGTCTCGGATCGATGGAACTTGTGGCAAAATTCGTGGTCGAGGGATTTATCACGGGGCTGCACCAATCGCCGTATCACGGGTTCTCGGTGGAGTTCGCCGAGCACCGCCCCTACCTGCCCGGCGATGCGATTCGCAATATCGACTGGAAACTTTTCGCGCGCACCGACCGGCATTATATCAAGCAATACGAAGAGGAGACGAACCTCAAGGCGCATATTATCGTCGATGCCTCGCGTTCGATGAACTACACGAGCAGCCCGAAGCGTATCACAAAATATAAATATGCGACCATGCTCGCCGCCGCGCTTGCTTATCTCCTGATGCGTCAGCAGGATGCCGTCGGCCTCGCAATTTTCGATGAAGAACTTCGCACCTTCATGCCCGCGCGACTGAAACAAAGTTACCTGCGAGAGATGCTGCGAATTCTCCAAACGACACAGCCCTCGCATGCAACGCATACTGAAACCGCCCTGCGCCGCGTTGCCGACCGCCTCACCCGCCGCGGACTCGTCATCGTCATTAGCGATTTCTTAGACGAACCAGAGCAAATTAAGCTACCGCTTTCGCTCATGCGTCATGCCGGGCACGAGGTAATAGCATTCCAGGTGCTCGATCCCGCCGAGAGAACGCTGGAACTCGAAACCGCGGATGCAACCATTGTCGACATCGAAACCGGCGAGCAAATTCGAACGCAGCCGTATCAATTGCAGGCCAGCTACCAAAAATCGGTCGAGGAGTTTCTGGGAACTCTGAAAGATTCACTCGTCTCCGAAGGCATCGACTATTTATTATTAGAGACCACGACACCATTCGATCGCGCGCTGCTGGAATATTTGCATAAGCGGCAGGGGATGGGATGAACTTAGGGATGTGCCAGACCCGTTACGATAGCCAACGCCCGATCAACTCTTGATAATGTTTCTTCGCTGACCTTTCCGTAATCACTGATGATTCTGCTCCGATCAATGGCCCTTGTTTGAATAAGCAAGACCTTGGAATCACGGGAAAGGCCGCCTTCGGGAGCCTCGATTAGCACTTCAATGGGAGAGACGCTATCCGTGCGCTTCGTTGTTAGCGAAGCCACTAAAATCGTACTTGCATGTTGATTGATCCATCCGGGAGATAGCACCATTGCCGGTCGAATACCTGCCTGCTCATGCCCTCGTATTGGATCGAATACGGCTCGTATGATGTCGCCTCGTTCGAGCGGGCCTATTTGCTTTTTCATAGACTTCTTCTTCTAAAGGATACCATGCTTTTGATTCCTCAAGGTAAATATCGTTCATCTCCTGAAGCCCCTTTATCACGGCTTCTCGAATTTTTGCGCCCTCGCCTTCGCGAACGAATTTCTTCATCAAGTCACTCACGACCAGACTTCTGCTGCCCGACTCAACCGCCTTCTCGAAGGCCGAAAGAGTCCGTTCGTCAATGGAATAGGTGCGTTTGCGTATGTGCATAATGTATTCTCCTTCCGGAATACGAACAGGAATACTGTGCGCTCTTGTTCCTTCGACCGTGCCCGTCGGGCGCTGCTGGAATATCTGCATAAGCGGCAGGGGATGGGATAGCAATTGTTGTATTTAGGTTTGAAGTTCAAAACTCCAATCTTCCAGCGTTAGATCAATCGCTTCGAACGCAAGTCTGCAAAATCTCTCAATATCTTTTGCTGATCGATTAACCTCGATGTAGGCCCCGTTTGAAAGTTGTCGGGGATCGCGCAGATTCTTCTTATTGTAAGAAACTTGTTTCGGGAATGAGGTCACGATTGTCCCGAATTTCTCCGGTTCAAGACCTGCTATCGTATTCATTGCGTTCTCAAGCACTTCGCGCCAATTACTCACTTCGAAGCGTTCGCCAAGAATCGTAAGAGCAATCGGACTCTTTCCTGTGACATCAATACTAAGACGGGCATCAATATTTGAGTCACCAAAATAGGACCATGTTGATAGTGCAAGTTCAGCAAGTGTCTTCGCTCGTAGCTCGATCTGAGATCGGTTCCATGTTTGAATGCTCTCAAAATATCCATTGAGTTCGAGATGGCTCTCTATTAGAAGCTCCCGCTTAACTGAGTAAAGATCATTCGAAAGTTCCGAATTATAGGCCGTTAAGGTAAGGTTACCAAGAGTGTGTAAATATAGCTCATGAGTTTCAGACCAATCCTCTCCTAACTCAGCGCACCACTGGTCGCTTAAGGTTTGTGGCATAACATGCTCGATTGTCAATTGATCGAGAATTGCAGGTTCCTTATGGTTGAATGACGCTTCCAAACCTTCGAGAATTACTCTTGCCTTGTTCACACGGGATCCGGGCCCATAAAGTTTTGTATCTTGGAGTCTTTGGAAGAACTCGTTGTCTTTGGGATACCCTTTATCCTGCAAACTTTTCTTGACACCATCCAAAAGTGATCCTTTCGCAAGATTTTTCGCTTGGCGGTAAACAGCCGGAAAAATATTTGCTAAACCGTATGTCGGCACGCTGCATACAAAGCGTCGAACCATGAAATTTTCCAAGACGGCGATAATTTCCACCAACTCGTTTTCAGAAAGTTCCTCGGTCTTGAAGTCGTGCAAACAATTTAGGAGAAAAGGAAATGATGTGCCAACTTCAAGCCTAAGGAGACGACCCAAGGCGTTTGCAATTCGCGTATTCTCTATCAGGCTTGGCTGTAGAAGTAATTGATAGTAGCCTGCGTATTCATTTAGTGTCTTCAGGTATTCAACCGCAGTCGAGGGAGTAACTTTGTCCTTAATTGTAAGGTACACGTCCGATTTATTTATTACGGTGCCTTCTCTCATGAGATAGTGACGAACAAACTCGGTCAGTGACTCACCCAACTTCTCTTGCATCGGCCTCCAATGTTTTGCGTATGTTGCTTCTTGATCGTTGACATGGATACGCATGAAGAAGTAGTTTCTGATAAGGTCACCCTGTGTAAGAGGCTTTCCAGTAGCATTAAGACTTTCGAAAACCAAATGAGGATTGTCATCAGCGTCTAGCACAATGCTCACGATAGTCAGCTTTTCGATTATAGCCCTCTTTAAATCGATCAACGCTATTTTGCTTGTTCTGAGCCTTCGTTCAAAATACGAATAAGCCTTTGAAATGTGGTCATGGTCACCAAGGCTGCTCTCTGTGATTAGAGAGTTAAAACGATCTCTATCGAGCTGAGTCGGAAGAAACTTGAAGTAGTCTTGCTCTTTCTTAAACTTATTGATTAGCAAGGTATCGTTAATTTCCTGGGCTAAATCTTCTTCTCCAGCCAAGCGGGCTTTATCACGAATTAGCGCAAGCAAAATGAATATCGTGGTCAGTCTTTGCTGACCATCAATGAGCAGGTACTTTGCTACGCCTTCTGGCACGGAAACCGTCGGCATCGTGACAATCGACCCAAGAAAATGATCCTTTCGTGAAGGGTCTTCCACAAGAATTTCCAAATCACCCCAGAGAGTATCCCAGTGGCTCTTCTCCCAACTATATGGGCGTTGAAATAGCGGTACAACGTATTGCTTGGTGCCTTCGATTATCGGCTGTAACTTGGTTTCGGATGCTTTCATTTTCTGATAAATATTATTGAAGAGACACGAACATTGACCGAGAAACGGTCATTCCCTTCATCCCAACTACTCAAACAACGCCACCATAAATTTCTTAATTTCCTCCTCCGTATTATAAAAATGCGGCGAAACGCGCAGCCGGCCTTGCCGAAGCGAGATGATAATGTTTTGTTGGTGCAGTCGTTCGAAAACTTTTTCTGCATCGGGGAAATTGAAGGAGACAATTCCCGCGCGCTCTGTTTCCGCTTTCGGTGTAATCACTTCCACTCCGCGCTGCTCTAAGCGGTCGATGAGATAGCCGGAAAGATCGAGCACGGTGCGTTCGATTTCCTTCAGTCCAAATGCAAAGAAGAATTTGAGCGAGGCGTTCAGCGCGGTGATGCCAGCGAAATTCAGCGTGCCATTTTCGAAGCGTCCGGCGCCCGTGCGAAGCTGTTCGGGCCTCAAAGTAAAATCGAAGGGATTGTCGATACTCAACCATCCGAGATAACCCTGATGCAATCGTTCCAGCGCACGATCTCCAACATAAATAAACGCAATGCCGGTATCGGACATCATCCATTTTTGGCCTCCGCAGGCGAGGAAGTCGATGTTGTCGCACTCCACGTTGATCGCCGAGTGGGGAAGCGATTGAATCGCATCGACAGCAAACAAAATATCGCGCTCGCGACAGATTGCTCCAATCGCGGTGAGGTCTGCTTTCGCGCCCGTAGCAAATTGCACATGGCTAAGTGAGACGAGCTTAGTTTGATCGGTCAATTGGGCTGCTATTTGGTCCTTTGTGATTTTGTAATTCTTGGCGTGAATCACATCGACCTCAACTCCTCTCCGTCTGAGATTCAAAAACGGATACGCATTCGCGGGAAATTCAAGATCGTTGATGAGGACGCGATCGCCGGGCTGCCAGTCGATACCTTGCGCGAGGATGTTTATTCCGTCGCTAGTATTCATCACGAATGCGATTTGCTCCGCGTGGGCGCCGATCATTTGCGCGAGGAGTTCGCGCGTTTCCTGAATCGTTTTGAGTATCCACGGATACGGCTCTATCCCTTTCAGTGCTCGGCGTGTTTGATATTTATCGACAGCATCGCGTACGCGAAAGCTGAGCGGTGCGACGGCGGCATGATTAAGATACACCATGTCGCTCATCGTATGAGGGAATTCTTTTCTGGCTTGTTCGAGAGTCACTTTTTGTGCTGAGCGTTGAGTATATCTTCGACCTTCTTAATATCCTCCGCAGTATCGACAGCAACCGATTCGTATTCCACTTCCACGCATCGGATCGGAATCCCGGCTTCGAGCAGCCGTAGTTGTTCGAGTCGCTCGGCACGTTCGAGCAAGCTCTCGCCAAGCGCGACGAATTGCTTCAGAACTTCTGCACGATAGGCATAGACGCCGATGTGCTTAAAATAAAGATGTTGCTTCGGCCAATCGGTTACCGCATCGGTTCCAAGCGAACGTAAAAAGGGAATCGGATGCCGCGAAAAATAAAGCGCGTTGTTATTTCTATCCTTCACCGCGAAGACGACGTTCGGATTCGTCAGATCTTCCGCGCGCTTCAATAGTGTGACCGGCGTGGCTACCGAAACTTCGGGATAGCTTTGCATCTCCAAATCGAGCGCGGTAAGAACCTTGGGATCGATGAGTGGCTCATCCCCCTGCACGTTGATGATAACAGCATTATCGAGGCCAAGCTGCGCGACGGCTTCGGCCACACGGTCGGTGCCGGAAGCGCAGGCGGGCGATGTCATCACCGCGCGGCCATTGAAACGCTCGACTTCGTGCAGGATTGCATCGTGATCGGTCGCAACGTAAATTTCGTCAATGCCTTTAGCACGCTCGCATTGTCGATACACGCGCTCGATCATCGTCATGCCAGCGATTATCGCGAGCGGCTTCTTCGGAAGCCGCTCGGAAGCATAGCGAGCGGGGATGATAATAACGGTCTTCATTTGAGGGGGTATGAACGTTAGCTCTTACTCTCACGGTTCATAGTGCGCGAATTTAGCTACTCCGAACAACATTATGTTACACCGTTCCAAATTCATACTTCCTCCTTCCTACTTCCTACTTTTTGCAATAGTCGCAGGCTGCGGCGGCAGTGGCACAAAACCGCTCTCGACCGATAACCGCGTGATCGAATGGGAACTCTCGGACGCGCAGGCGCTCAATCCATGTAATTCCACTGACGCAACGAGCAGCTACATCGAAGATCAAATTTATCAGCATCTCATTTTTATCGATCGCACGACGATGCAGTATGACATCCCCGTGCTTGCGACTGCGATGCCCGTCGTCTCGCCCGATCATTTACAATACGATTTCACACTCCGCAAAGACATTAAGTGGCCCGACGGACAGCCCTTTACCGGCGCGGACGTAATCTTCAGCCTCAAAGCACTGAAAAATCCATTCAACACAATGGCCGGCGAAAACCGGGTCTATGTCGATCCGATCCACAGCGTGGAACTTATCGATGGCGATCCTTACCGCGTTCGGTTCACCTTTTGGAAGGCTTACTTTCTTGCTATTCCTGCCACGTTCGGCTCCGCGCTCTATATCCTTCCCAAACATATCATGGACCCGAACGATCTTACCGATAAATATTCCTGGGATGATATTGCCGCCATCGTCGAAACCGCAGGAAACAAGCAAATCGATAGCGTCATGCTTTCGAAGCATAAAAATCCCGCGATGCTTGAATATGGAACGTGGTTTACCGACGCTCTGCGCAATCGAGATCCGAAATATATTCAGGGCAGTGGTCCCTATAAATTAGATGAATGGGTTACGAACCAATATATCCGCCTTGTGCGAAATCCGCTGTATGTCAATCATTGGGGGCCGCAGTTCGAGGCAAATCCCGATATACTGCTCTACAAAACGATCAACGATTACAACGCCGCCTCGACCGCACTTAAATCCCATGACGTCGATCTCATGGGCGACATCCAGCCACAATATTGGACGCAAATCGATACGAACAACACGCATATAAAACGCACCGCATTTCCGCTCGGCTCTTTTACTTATATCGGGTTCAATAATAAAAGTCCAATCTTTCGCGATCCAGGCGTGCGGCTCGCGATGGCCTACATGGTCGATCGCAAACTTATTATTCAGAAGCTGCTCTTCGGCATGGCAAAACTTACGGAATCTGCAATTCCCTCGACACGCCCGGAGCACGATAGCGACCTTCCAATCATCCCTTACGATCCCGCGCGCGCAACGCACATTCTCGATTCGCTCGATTGGAAAGATCACGATGGCGATGGCATTCGCGATAAAGTGATCGACGGCAAACGCATTCCATTTAAGTTCACCTTTACGGTGAACGCCGGCAACGATATGCGGGAAAACGTTTGTCTGATTATTGCAGAGGCATTACGCAAAATTGGCATCGATGCCAGCGTGAACAAACTCGAATGGAGTGTCTATCTCGAACGGCTGCGCGATCATCTTCTCGAAGCCCACATGGGCGCATGGATTACCAGTTCTTACGAGTCCGATGAATATCAACTCTATAATTCATCGCAAGCGAAGAACCGCGGTTCGAACTACGACAACTTCAGCGACCCGCGCGTCGATAAACTTACCGAAGATATCCGTCTCGAATTCGATCCCGCGAAACGAATGGTTATGGAGAGGGAGCTTCAGAAACTGATGTACAACAATCAGGCGGAGCTTTTTCTCTGGGAGCAACTCAATCCCGCCGCGTGGGTGGACCGATTCGATAATGTGTCATGGAATGCATACGCGCCCGGCTACAATGCGGCAAACTGGAGAGTTCGCGGGGCGGCGGGAGGAATGAAGGCGACGTTTTAGTGTAGCGCAAACTTTAGTTTGCGATTCCGTGCCACATTACTTCGCTCTCAGCAGCCACACATCCGAACTATCGACTCGCTTGCCCTTTTGCTCGGGCGGAAGAATGTCGATATAATAGCGTTCGCCGTTTTTCGAAAAATAGCGCCTCGACGGGCTGTTTGATAAACTGGGAAGCTTAAAGTTCCGCAAGTCTTTAAGCTTTCCCTCCGGGATTATGCCGTGAGCGACGATGGAATCGCCGAAATGAAGGAGCGAGTCTGGTATAATCCCTTGCCACAAAAATTCTTTCGGAGCCTGCGCAAAGATGGGTGATGTAAGAAAAAAACTCGCCACGGCGAGCATGAAGAAGAGAAGTGAAATTCCAAGCTTTTGCATGACGTTGCAAAGCCAAGAGAATTCCGATTAATTCCCGTTCAGAATCGCATACGTTTTCGCCGTGACGAACCTTCCGTGCCGGAGTTCAAAATCGCGCAAGATGCCTTCAAGCTTCATACCGCAACGCTCCATTACGGCAGCCGAACGTACGTTATCGAAATCGCACGTCGCGGCTACGCGGTGCATACTCATTTCCTCGAAAGCAAAGCAAATCAATTCATGAACGGCTTCCGTCATGTAGCCATTGCCCCAATAGTTGCGATTCAGAACGTAACCCATCATCAAACGGTGGTGCTTTGGTGAAATATCGTGAAAACCGCAACTCCCGATAAACTTCCCATCCGGTTTTAGCGTAATTGCAAATGACATCCGTTCTTTTCGCGCAAATTCTCCAGGCACTCCCTGCAGCCATTGAATGGAATCCGCGAGCGTCCTATGGGTGGGAAAGATCATGTACTTCGTCACTTCAGGATCGCTGCCATAAGCGAAAACATCTTCCGCATCCGCGACAGTTATTTGCCGCAGGGTGAGCCGCTCCGTTTCGAGCATGGGGTGTTGATCGAAGAACCGGGAGAGATCGAGCGGTTCGAAAGAACTATTTTCTGATGATGGCATAGACATGATTGCTTACAAACCGTCCTTTGTTAATCTCGTTCTCCTGGCGCGTGACTTCGAGCGTCATTCCGCACCGTTCGGCAACTCTGCACGAGCGAATATTTCCCGTTTCGCACTCTGCTTCGATGCGGTGAATTCCCATCTCCTCGAAAGCATAGCGAATAACTTCGCGGACAGCTTCGGTCATATAGCCGAAGCCCCAGTAGGCGCGCGCGAGGCCGTAGCCAAGCTCCATCCGATGATGATCGGGTGAGATGTGATGCAAAGTGCAGACGCCAACAATTCTGTTATCGCTCTTTCGAGCAACGCCGAATTCGACAAACTTATGAGCTTTAAATCCCTCGGCGATACGGCCAATTTCGTCCCGGGCAATATCGATGGATTTGAATGCCGAGTAGGAAACGTAATCTTTAATCGAGGGATCGCCATAATATGCGAACAAATCCTCCGTATCGGAGCCTATAAGTTCCCGAAGGACAAGCCGTTCCGTTTCAAGAACGGGAAAATGTTCGAAGATGCGGGAGAGATCGAGAGGGATTATTTCAGCCGCCACGTCGTCCCTTCTTTTGTATCTTCGAGGAGGATGCCGGCTTCTTCCAATTCTTTTCGGATGGCGTCGCTGGCGGCGAAATCGCGGCGGTCGCGGGCGGCTTTCCGCTGCTTCATAAGGATCTGCATGCTGCTTTCCAGGGCGGTGGACGCATTGGACTCAGTGGACGGGCGGGTTGGAAGGATGCCGAGGATATCTCCGGCGAGAGTCTTCCAGATTTTGAGATAACCTGGAAATTTCTCCTTTTCACCAGACACAAGCGCGTTATTCGTTTCGGTCGCCAAATCATAGAGAACGGCAATCGCTTTCGCCGTATTAAAATCATCGTCCATTGCTGCTATAAATTGGGCAACGATGGGATGCGATTGGTCCAGCTCTGTCGCTGTGGTCTCTTGGGTCGCTTCGGCAAGCCGCCGATAACTTCCAAGCAACTTCTGATATCCTGCATCCGCGGCGGTAATAGCTTCCGGCGCAAACTCCGTCGTCCCACGATAATGCGATTGCAAAATCGTGAACCGAAGTGAAAGTGGATCATATTGCTGAAATAAATCCCGCAGGTATGCCGAATTCCCCAGCGACTTGCCCATCTTCACGCCGCCGGTGGTAACCATGTTGTTGTGCATCCAGTATTTCACGAACGGATGCCCCGTCGCGCATTCGGATTGCGCGATCTCGCACTCATTATGCGGGAATGAATTTTCGAGTCCGGCTCCGTGGATATCGAATGTCTCGCCCAGGTACTTCATCGACATCGCAGAGCACTCGATATGCCAGCCTGGAAATCCCATGCCCCAGGGCGAAGGCCATTGGAGAATGTGGTTTTTCTCCGCGCGTTTCCATAATGCAAAATCCTGCGGCGATCGTTTGTCCGATCGTTCTTCTACTCGTCCGCTCGATTCCTGATCTTCGGCTTTTCGCCCCGAGAGTTTGCCGTATTCTTTATCTTTTGCGACATCGAAATAAACGTTCCCGTCCGCTTCATACGCGAAGCCTTTTGCGATCAACTCTTTAATAAGCTCGATTTGCTCGATGATGTGTCCCGTGGCGCGCGGAGAAATATCGGGGCGAATAATATTGAGCGCGTCCATATCCTCGAAGTAGCGCCGCGTGTAATACTCAGCAACTTCCATCGGATGTTTTCGCTCCTTGTGGCTTTGGACCTCGATCTTATCCTCGCCGGCAACATCATCATTGCCGGTCATGTGGCCCACATCGGTGATGTTCTGAACATAGGTAACTTTTCGGTCGGGATAGCGAAAGCGAAGGTAGCGGTTCACGATGTCCGCCGTGATATAGGCTTTCGCGTGGCCGACGTGCGCATCGCCATAGACGGTCGGGCCGCAAAAGTACATGCCGATCCGGTCGGGATGAAGCGGCTCGAACAGCTCTTTCTTGCGAGTGAGAGTATTATAAATTTGCAGCGGCACGGCGGACAGTTGAATGTTGAGAAGTGGAAAGTGGATAGTACATAGTTAAACTATGCACTATCCACTTTCGATTCGCGTAGAATCTTGGGAGCGGCTTAGTTCGTTCCGCCGCCACCCATTCCAGTAGGCATTGGGCGATATGTCACATCCGTCGGCGGGACGAAGAGCGCGTCATCCAAATGCTTCTTTTCGTATTTGACGAATTCCATCGTCATCTCAACTTCGTCGCCACTCTTAGCAACGATCCGAACCGGCACAAGGCCCTGTGAAGCAAGCAATTTCATTGCTTGAGTCTGTTTTGGATCCTGGCCTGGCTTATCGTTCAAGGATCGAAAGAAGCTTTCCTGAATCTCTTTCGGAAAATCTGCCGCGACCCATATCGACAGATCGACCTGCTCACCGCTAAGGAGATATTCCTTCGCCGGGTGCCCGGCGATCGTAGCCGTTGCTCCTGTTGGCTTGAGATCGGTTGAATCGAGTTGCGTTGCCGCGGAGTTGGAATCGGCCTGAAGATCCACAATATACCCCGATTTCATGGCCCCCATCACCATGTAAGCTTTCTTCGTCGCGTCGTCGGAATAGGTCTTAAATTTACCCATCGCGCCCATGTCCATCTCAGCCTCCGTCTTTTGGCCTTTTACATTGATGATCATCGGGTGATTTACTGTGTCACCCAGTTATGGCACAGTCATCGTCCAGGTGATCGTCCCTTCAAAAGGCTTTGTCTTCGCCCATACTTTTGCACTAGGAAGGGCGAGTACTAACGAAAGAGCAATGAAATATCCGGCTATTTTCTTCATAAAATGGTCTTTGGAATCAAACGAGCCAGCCGAACTCGCCCAAGCACGGAAGAGTGCCGAAAACTGGCACTCCGATTGAGCGATCAGCGATAATGAAACGATCCTCTCCATCTCCATGGGATTTCGGAGCATTGAAGGCACCCGAACTGATCCGCCGAACGTGGGGTGAGATGAACACGGACCGCATCTTCGATTCTGCGGCCGCACTTGCCTATTACCTGTTACTTGCCTCGTTTCCGCTGTTGATCTTTGTCGTTAGTCTCATGACCTCCGTGACATCCCAGCACCTGCTGGATTCTTTGCTGGGCGTCCTGGGACATGTCATGCCGGCGGATGCGTACCGGCTTATCGCACACGCCGCCATCAAATTGGAACATGAGCCAACGGGCACCCTTGTCACGATTGGACTCTTGGGTACGCTATGGTCAGCATCGAGCGGCATCGCATCGATCATGGATGGCCTGAATCGGGCCTATGAGGTTGAAGAATCGCGCTCGTTCCTAAAGCGCCGCTCCATTTCAATAGCCTTGACTCTCGGCCTCACTCTGCTCTCGATACTCGGCGCGGGATTGCTCGTTGCCAGCGATAAGATCGGCGAATTACTTTCGAAAAACTTTCCATATACATGGACCGGCTGGGCCGGCACCCTCCTCTCGATCGTCTCCGGGCTCGTGGCGATGCTCGCAGGCTTCGGTCTCATGCATTACTACGGTCCGAATTTAAAAGGGCGCAGAAGATATTTCTTTACGCCGGGCTCTCTCATCGGCATCCTGCTTTTTTTGCTCGCCTCGGTCGGGCTTTCCGAATACATTCGGCTTTCCGGTGGGTTTGGTGAGCAAGTGTATGGTGCTTTTGGCGGCGTGATTGTTTTGTTGCTCTGGCTTTATTTCCTCGGACTTGCAATCCTTATTGGCGGGGAACTCAATTCCGAGATTACAAAAGCATCGAAATTGTAAAGCTTCTACTTAATCGAAAAATACTTCGCGCTGGGATGGTGCGCGATGATCGCCGTTGTTGATTGCTCTGGCTCCAAATGATATTCTTCCGTGAGAGTAACGTCGATGCGATCGGGGCGAATCAGCTCGAACAGTTTTGTTTGATCTTCCAAATTTGGACATGCAGCATAGCCAAAGGAATACCGCGAGCCTTGATAGCCCTGGCTAAACAAGCGTGTTATTTCCGGCGCGTCTTTATCGGCGATGCCCAGTTCGGTACGGACGATCTTGTGCCAATATTCCGCAAGCGCTTCGGCCGTTTCCACCGAAAGACCGTGGAGATAGAGATAATCCGCATACTGGTTGGATTCAAAAAGCTGCTTCGTGTAGCGGCTGGCTTCGCGGCCAACGGTCACGGCAGTGAAAGCAACCACATCCGGCTGGTTGCGGCGTTCGGCTTCTTCCTTGGGAAGAAAAAAGTCGGAGAGGCACAATCGCCGCGCGGTGGGCTGGCGGGGGAAGGTGAATCGCTGCCACTCTTCTAATTCTGATAGAACAAATGAGTCCCATGGGACATATAAGTCAGATTGATTCTTCGATCGAAGAATCACCAAATCTTCCCCCTCCGCCCAGCAGGGGAAATATCCATAGGCGACCTTCGGCACCAACACCCTATCGCGCTTCGCGCGGAGCTTCACTTCCTGCAATTTGGGCCGCGCGACTTCGACAATTTGTTTTTCGAATTCTTCCGGCGATTTTTTTCCGCGTTTCATCTGCCACTGTCCGCGAAAGAGCGCAACTTCATTCAGATATTCCCAAACTTTCTCGATTTTAATGTCATGGACAACGCGCGATCCCCAAAAGGGGGGCGTGGGAACCGGATTATCATGCGGCGTGGCGCTCGTGCGAGTAAGTTTTTCTGTGCCGGTCGCCGTTTCAATTCTTTGAACAGCGATGGGATACTCCGCGATCACTTCTTCGATCGCTTCAAGCTCGACGCTCTTTTCCGCGCCGGAGGTCGTTTGCTTGGGATGTTGCAGCCACGGCAATGCGCGGCTCGCCATCACAATTTTCGATTCCGCACCAGTGGCATTGTCGAGTTCTTCTTCGAGGTCTTCAGCGCCATTCGTGGAGGGAGTGGACACAATGGACGGAGCAGCCTCCGTTAAGGCTGCATCCGGATTCTTCAATTTCTGCATAAAGTGCAGCCCATCGAAGGCATCCTGCGCATAAGAGAGCGTGCCGTTATACAGCGCGCGCAAATCTTTCTCGACAAATTTTCGTGTCAGTGCCGCCCCGCCGAGCACGACGGGAATGCGAAGATTGCGCGACTCCATCACTTCCAAATTTTCCTTCATGATGGCCGTCGATTTTACGAGCAGGCCGGACATTCCAAGCGCGTCGGCGTGTTCGCGGGTCACGGCATCGAGCATGGGTTCCAACGCGACTTTAATCCCAAGATTTACAACGCGGTAACCATTATTCGTAAGAATAATATCGACTAAGTTTTTGCCGATGTCATGCACATCGCCCTTCACCGTCGCCAAGACCATCACCCCTTTCGATTGCTCCCCCTCGACTTTTTCCATGAAGGGTTCCAGGAATTTCACGGCGGCCTTCATCGTCTCTGCCGATTGGAGCACGAAGGGAAGCTGCATCTCGCCTGCGCCGAAAAGATCGCCCACGACCTTCATGCCACCAAGCAAAATATCGTTTACGATTTCGAGCGCGGAATATTTGGTCAGCGCCTCGCGCAGATCGTCGTCAAGGCCCAATTTGTCGCCGTCGATGATCCGTTGCTTCAGCTTCTCCTCGACCGACATGCCCGCGTAGGAAACCGTCTCGCTCTTTGCCGATTTTGCATCGGCATAATGCGCGAGAAATTCCTTCAGCGGATCGTAGGTGCAGATGACTTCGCGTTCCTGATGCATACACGCTTAACCGAATGCACGCGGAGAGTGCTCCCTACTTTCCGTGACTCTTGTGGAATAATAGAAAAAGCCGCTCCAAAAGGAGCGGCCCATTGTACAACTAAAGACAAAACTGCATTATCTCTCGACAGCGACGTTCAGGTACGTCACACTTTCGCCAATGCGAACGCGACAGACATAGCGTCCGGAAGGGAATGCCTCCGTTCCGAGAGAGATGGCGTGCTGGCCCGCACCTACGTACCCGGAAAACACTGCCTTTATTCCGCTGCCAAGCACATCGTATATTGCAATCTCTACGAACTCACGGTCGGGAACTTGATACTTAAGTTTGCTCGCGCCAGTTGTGGGATTCGGAAAAATCTGTGGGCTCGGAGGCTGTGGCACAGCGGGCTGTTCGGAAACGCCATCGTATTGGCTTTCCGGACAATAAAGCTTTTGAAACTCGCAAGCGTCATCGGGTTGAATGCCAATGGGATCGATGCCCGGTTCCGGTGGCATTCCAGGCCCACTCGTCATAAGTTGCGTGCCATGGCACTTGGTGACGTTATTTGTGCAGGTGTCATTCCCATCTGCCACTTGATCAGGGTGGCTAAGTCCCAGCCAATGGCCGATTTCGTGGGAAACTATCTGACGAAAGCTGAAGTCTTTGTGGGCATATTCCGCCATGGTATCCGTGCCTTCGGGTGTGGTACTACCTGTGAACCACCCCTCAAATGGACTGAACGGATAGAGTACAAAAGAGGGATCGGGATGTGGAAAATTATCATTTTTTTGGTAATAGAAGCTATTCGTTGTATTATAAATGATATTACGCCAAGACGAATCAGGACAGGAGTTACCATCGGAGCAATATTCTCCCAGACCCGGCGTTCGACCAAGCGCGAAAGTTCTCGATCCTTGTGTAGGATCATAGTTTCCTTTCCAATCATTAGAGTTATTATCTGGCTTAATCTCAATGCAGCAGTTTGGATCTCCCTGGAGATGGCACACAGCGAGCCATGCATTCAGCCCATCCATCGCGTCCTGAGTAGCCTGAGAGTTATTCCACACCGTATCGTAATCCACATCATAACCATTCGCCCACTGGGCCGAGTCTAAGCCTTCCCCATAATAGGGGCTAAACCACATGTTCCCATCGAGGTCGTAGTAGTCATTGGCAATTGTCACGGCATTCGAATCTAAACCAGAGGTATTGATCAGATACTGGTTTATAGTATCCCCCCACCATACTCTAAAATATGTGGAGCTGTCTAAGTCCCATTGCTCCAAGCCTGCCACGTAAGCGGAGGAATCGTAATTCCAAAACCCGGGGTCGGAGTTGTAGGGATGCATCCACGGCGGGTAGGTTGAATCGACAGATACCAGATAAAGCGCCCAATGATCCGGATTCGGTGGCTTCGGAGGTCGCGTTTGGGAGGGTTGGTAGTCCGTATTCGGATCAATAGGCACAACGTGTACGCATCCCGGCATGTGTGTCAGAACAAGCTTCCAGCCATTTAGAGTGTCGCTCTGCGGGTTCGTCGAGCACTTTAGATGTCGGTTCCCAAGAGGGTCGCAAAAATAGTATGGGAAGCTTTCCTTCCAGCATGGAATCGGGCATGAGTCAGACGGCGATTGAGCCCTCGCAGTGAAAGTTGTTCCCAGCAGCAAAAGGAATAAGGTTACTTGCTTCATCTCGTGGCCCTCCTTATGGATTAAGAATGTTGTTGATTCGTGCTCGGAGCCGCGTTTTCCAGACGGCCACTTTAAGATTCGTTCCACCAAGACCGAAATCGTCGTTCGGATCCACTACCCTGCCATTTACCACGCGGTACATCGCGCCCTGCGTGCCAAAAACACCCCAAAAGGGATCAATAGTAAAATACGCGTTTGCTGTATCGGCGTTAACTCCGTCGAGATAAAGGAATACAAGATATTCGCTGTCCGGCCTGATCCACCAACCCGTTGAATCCTGGAGATAACCACCGGCAGCAACCTGATCATCGAATACGCCATTTTGCCATTCCGGTGAATACTCGAAGTTAAGACAGCTTCCAACTGCAGCCGTGTCAGCGATCGCGGGAAACACATTGGCTGCTGTCAGTGGTTGCTTTCCCGATTTCCCAGCCTTGAAAATTAGCCCCGTGCATTGGGGTATAAATTTCCCCTTGATTTCATCGTTGATAGTGGATCGTACAAGGACCATGTGGGGAACAACGTGATCAGAAGGATCAAACTTTATTGACGTATCGGTGATGGTGACGTCTGCAATAATATCGCTCGCCAGAAGAAACCCCGTTCGAGCCGTGTCTTGAAACACCTTGCCAATATGGTTCTGTAGCAATGTACGCTCATGGTCTGGATCCGCTTTATAGTGCCAAGGATAATCGGGATGCCCGCCCACTGGCCAACCGCTCGCCTCATATTGAATGAGCTTTAGCGGATTATAATCATCAGTCTTGTAGAGCATTTTCGCGAGCTCCTTAAGGGTATCATTATATCCGATATTCGTTATGAACTGGTCGATTGATGCGGTCGGCGTCGTCCTCATAAGCCAATCAGTTAAAAGGTAGGCGCTATCTATGTCGGAAGGCATCGTGCCGTCCACGGGAGGTACCGCAGTGAGAATCGGAATGCTATATTCGAGAACACCGCCATAGTAGGATCCGGGGGGCTGTGCATGCAGCGTTGACGCGAGAAAACCGAGCATCGCAAGGATAGCCAAAGCTCCAGCGAAGCGATTGAATTGTGCCATATTTTGACTCCTAAATTGATTTGATTTTCTTAAGAATAGAATTTATTCCTAAACCATTCGATACAAATATAACACATTTTTAGGGACGGCGAGTAGATTTTAAATTTTTTATTTCGGGCTTCTGAATTACTATGTCATGGATATGCTCCGTGTGATCGGTAAGAATGTGCGGTTCCTTAGGGAATCGAAAGGCTATTCTCAGGAGGAACTCGCGCAGAAATCAGGAATCGATAGGTCTTATGTTGGGCACGTAGAGCGGGGGGAGCGCAATGTGAGCGTTCTAAATCTATGCCTTATTTCCGGCGCCTTGAAGGTGCATCCAAGCATGCTCTTTATTGAGGATGCGTTCCGCTGGCAGGGCATCCTCCCAAAATTGTAGTTCCGCTACTCAGTGTCCCATTAGCAATGGGGCTTTTGTACGCAACCATGGCCCCGTGCAAAAAAAGTATGGGAAGCTCTCCTTCCAGCACGGGATCGGGCATGAATCAGACAGCGATTGAGCTTCCTCGCAAACTAAAGTTTGCTCGGCAAGCTTTGGATGATATGCGCACGAAACCCTGGATTCTAATTTTCGCGGCCCTATTTACGGCTCAGGGCTTGCCACATTGTGGGGGATGCCTGGCGCAATCGTTTCCGAACGTTCGCATTAGCGATCCGAGCCTCCGCTATCCGGAGGAAGTTTCGATTGCAGTGAATCCAAAAAATCCAAACCAGCTCGCCGCGGGCGCGAACATCAATTATCTATTCACCTCTTCCGATGGCGGAATGGATTGGAATTGGCGGCAATTATCTTCTCAATATGGCGTCTGGGGCGATCCGAATTTGATGTTCGATGATTCCGGCGTACTGTATTACGAGCATCTTTCCGGACACAATTGGTCCGATTCGGAATTCCTTTGGCGCATCGTCGTTCAGCGTTCGGGCGACGCTGGAATGTCTTTTGATTCCGGCGAACAAATCGGGCTTTACCCGCCGACGATGCAGGACAAAGCGTGGCTTGGGCTCGATCGCTCGCAAACATCCTCCAATGGCACCATCTTCACGTCGTGGAATGAGGATGATAAATACGGCAGCCGCTTGCCCAGCGATAGCTCGCGCATTTTCTTTTCCCAAAGTACCGATCGAGGGCTTACGTGGAGCAGCCGCGTTCGCGTCGATGATTGGGGCGGCGATTGCATCGATTCGAGCGGCACCGTCGAAGGAGCGGTTACAACCGCGGGGACGAACGGAGATGTTTATATCGTCTGGTCCGGCCACAACAAAATCTTCTTTGATTGCTCGACCGATCGTGGATTGTCCTTCGGCAAAGATCGGGCAATCGCCGATCAGCCGGGGGGATGGGATTTTGTCGTCCCAGGAATTTTCCGTGCCAACGGGTTCCCAATGATCGCCAGCGACCTCAATCCCACGTCGCCTTTTTATGGCAGGCTCTATGTAACATGGTCCGATCAGCGCCGCGGTGTTACGGACGTGTATTCCATTTATTCCACGGACAACGGAAGTACCTGGAGCAATCCGCTACAAGTCAATAACGATAGCGCGATGAATCACCACTTTTTCCCGAGCATGGCGGTCGATCCGGAGACCGGGCATGTTTTCATCGTCTTTTACGACCGGCGAAATTATTTGGATAGCGAGACCGATGTGTATCTTGCGCGTTCGACGGATGGCGGCCAAAGCTTCGACAATACGCGCATCAGCCAGTCCGCGTTCGGTCCGGATTCCGGCATATTCTTCGGCGATTACATTCACATCGCGGCGTATAATCATCATGTGTATCCCATTTGGATGCGAATGGACGACAGCGTGATGAGTGTCTGGACTGCGTTGGTGCTTGATACCGGCGGCGCACCGCCTTCGAATTATGCTTCCAAATCCGCGGGAATTTGGACCACCGGCTCACCGGCCGAACCAGGGATCACCTTTACGACCGCCGAAAGTGGCCTTGCGGAAATCGAGTTATACGATCTGCTTGGCCGCCGCGTGGCGACCCTCATTAATGGCACGTATGGCGCGGGCGAATGCCATTTCGGCCTACCGGAAAATATCGCCAATGGAGGCTACATGGCAAAGCTTAGGTCTAACGGGCAGCAATGGGTCACCAAAGTTTTTGTTGACCGTTAAGACTGCACTATGCCCGATCCAAAATCCATCGAACTTCCTATCTATAGTGAGAGCGCGCATTTCACGGTCGATCTCGCGCTGGGTAAAACAAAGTTTGCCTGCGATCTCGATGTTTGCCATGGCGCGTGCTGCACCATGCCGGCGGATGCCGGCGCGCCAATTTTGGAAAGCGAAATTGCCGAACTCGAACGAGTTTTTCCCATCGTAAAAAAATATTTGAGCGAAGAATCGCTTGCAACGATCGCGAAAGAAGGTCTTTGGAAACGCGAAGCCGATGGTTCCCTCACGATCCCTGCTATCCGTGGCCGCGATTGTGTATTTGTTACCTATGAGGAAGAGCCGGGCTGGAAGCACCGGCCTACGCGTGGACCGGCGCTTCCAACCCGAACTGCTCTTTGCGCGATTGAAAAAGCCTATCACTCCCACGAGATCGAGGGCTTTCCGAAACCGATAAGCTGTCATCTTTTCCCGATACGAATTTATCCGAACGGCGAAAACAAATACGAAATCGTCTATGAAGAAATTTCCGAATGCAAAGGTGGCCGCGCCCGCGGCAAGCGTGAGAAAATTCCGCTCCTGGATTTTCTCGAATCGCCACTCGTGAGGGCGTTGGGGGAGGATCGAGTGAAGCGGCTAAGAGCGGCGCTTCTCAATGGATAAGCGGGATCCTATTTCCGCTTCTTCCCGCCTGGCAGGCCTTTGCCGGCATATTGCTGCTGGCGAACTTGGCGTTGTTGTTTTTCCATATCCTGTAGGCGGGCCATAAATCCGCCGCCTTTTTTCGGGTTCTTTTTTAGTTCTTCGAGGCTGGGCGATTTCGAGATTTTAGTAAGGTAGATTTGCTGGAATACGCCAAACACATTGAACATGAAATAATACAAGCCCACGCCGCTCGGCAAATTATTGAACATAAAAATAAAGATGACGGGCATGATGTAGGCCATCTGTTTTTGCCGCGGATCTGTAATTGTAAACTGCTGCTGAATGAACATCGTGATAACGAGCAACAGCGTAAGTCCGCTCATTTGCTCGCCAATGAGCGGGAGCTTCGTGCCAAAATGGAAGAGCGCGTCAGGAATGGAAAGATCATTTATCCACAGCATGAACGGCGCCTGTCGAAGTTGGATGACGTTTCGAAGTAACTCAAAAAGAGCATAAAGGATCGGCGCCTGCAGGAGCATCGGCAAACATCCGCCCGCCGGGTTCACGCCGTAAGTCCGATAGACTTTCAGCAGCTCTTCGTTCATCTTTTTCGCATCATCCTTGTACTTATCGCGCAGTTCCGTGACCAGGGGCTGTACGACCTGCATCTTTTTCATCGATCGCATTTGGCCAGTCGAAAGCGGGATCGTTACGAGCTTGATGACGATCGAAAAGACGATAATAACGACACCCCAGTTCGAGAAGAACCCATGCAGCCACAAGAAGAAGGGCATGAGGATATAAATGGCAATAGGCCGGATAATCGGCCATCCAAAGTTCATTGACTGATCGAGGCCGACGCCGAGCGCGGCAACCCGGTCATATTCGAGCGGGCCGAAATAAAGCTTAAAGCCGAGCGACTCATTCGAAGTGCGTCCAATCGGAATATTGATCGAGGCATGATATTTTGCGACGATGCCTTCGGTCGCGGGCGCGCCAAAGCCGGAAATCTCCGCGCCGACTGCTTTGGTGCCATAGGGAATCATCGCCTCTTCGAAATACTGATTCCGCATTCCGGCATAGGAGATATCACCATTGATAGCTTTGTGTTCCGTCGCGCCGGGCTTCGTGACGGTAACATCCTCCATCTCTCCGGCCTGGCCCGCGAAGGCTTTGGCGCTCGCAGTCTCATCCGCGTTTCGCTGTTCCACGTAAGGAATTGGATCATCCAGCGAGACAGTATAATGGTAGCCACTCACAAGGTTTTCCAGACCATGCAGACGATACTCGATTCCGATAACATATCCGTTGCCATTGAAGTGAAAGACCTTCTCGATATAACGGCCGCTATCGAGGCGGTAATATGCGGAGAAGCTCAGGCTGTCGCTCGGCCCTAATACGATTGTCTTTGGCTCGATCGTAAAATCCAGGTCGTTCGTCGCGGCAACTTTACCGTCCGAAGCAACGAATTTCAGGTCGATGTCCGCGCCTTGATGTTCCGCAAGATTAACCAGTTGGACCGGCGTCTTTTCCCAGGTTTTATATTGCTTTAGCAGGAAGCTCGTAATCGCCGCGCCATTCGAACTGATTTGTGCCGTAAATAGAGGGGTTTCGATCGTCTTCGTTACCGCAGGCGCCGTTGTTCGGACTTCGAATATTTTCGATTGATCCGCTGTATCATGCGGAGCGGGGGTTTCGGTTTGCGCGGCCTCGGGCAGGGGCGGAGGTGTCGGCGTTGCCACGCGGGTCGTTTCGGCGGGGGTCGCTGGTGGAGCCGGTTTTGGCAGCTTCGCTTGCTGCTCATTCATCATAATGAGCCAGCCAATGAAGACCACGAAAATGAGTATGATACCGATTGTCGTTGTCTTCGATGAATCCATCTAAAAAGCGTGCAGATTAAGGCGTTTTATCGTGTAACGTGTAAGAAGGACGTGTCAGGACGCCCTCTATTTTAACCGGCCCTCAAACGCCGAAGGAGTAGAGAAGGTTTGGAAAGCGGGAATCTGACCGGATAAATATTTATCAGGTCAAAATATGGTTTTCTTTGAATGGATAAAAAATTATCCGGTCAGATCTGAATGGGTAAATAATTATCGAATCAATATCTATTTATTTTGATTATATGGGAATCCATCCGGTCAAATCAAACGTTTATTGACTGCATCTTTATTTATCGAATCAGGAATGGATATCAAGGCATTCAAGGCAGGGACCTATCGGCAACAGACGGAATACAAGAGCTTTAGTCCGAACCCGATCAACGAAGAATGGATCATCACTGATCCGAAGCTCGTGGAATTGCATTCGGCGGCGGATCGTAAGCTCGGTGAGCTGGCAGCGGCCGGGCGATGGATCGACGATATCGACTTCTTTATTTCCATGCATATTGCGAAGGAAGCCACGACATCAAGCCGCATCGAGGGAACCCAAACAACGATGGAAGAAGCGATGGCCCCCGCCGAAGAAATCAATCCCGAACGGCGCGACGACTGGCGAGAAGTCCAGAATTACATCGTTGCGATTAACGGGGCGATCCGCCGGCTGGGGACGCTGCCGCTCTCGAACCGCTTGCTGAAAGAGACGCACGAAACGCTTCTGGCCGGCGTGCGCGGAAGGCATAAGCATCCTGGCGAATGGCGAAAAAGCCAAAACTGGCTGGGATCCTCGCTGAAAAACGCGGTCTTCGTGCCGCCTTCCAACGAGGAAATACCCCATCTCATGAGCGATCTCGAAAAATTCCTGATGAACGAAAAAATCGCGGTGCCACCGCTCGTGCGCATCGCGCTCGCGCATTATCAATTCGAGACGGTGCATCCATTCTTGGATGGCAATGGCCGTCTGGGCCGGCTGCTCATTTCACTTTATTTGGTGAACGAACGCATCCTCGAAAAGCCGACGCTCTATCTTTCCGATTTCTTCGAACGAAACCGGACGGAATATTACGATCGATTGACGAGAGTCCGCACGCGAGACGATCTTGAGGGATGGCTACGGTTTTTCTTTGCCGGGGTGATCGAGACGGCGGAGCATTCCATTCGCACGCTCGAAAAAATCGTGGTGCTTCGGAGGCGAATTGAAACGGTGCTGCTGCCGAAGCTCGGCCATCGCGCTGAAAAAGGTGCGTTGCTACTAAAGCATCTTTACGCTCGGCCAGTGGTAAGCCATACGAGGGAGGTGGAAAAAGCATGTGTACTGAGTGCATCCACGGCGAACCGGCTACTGGGCGATTTCATTAAACTGGGTATTTTACGAGAGAAGACGGGCTACCGCCGCAATCGGCGCTTCGCGTTTGAGGAATATCTTGGAATATTCAAAAATGAAGAATAACAAGGCGGACGTAAGGCCCTTAACTCTGAGGGCTTAACGCAAAGGATTCAGCGCGGCCGGCGTTCGCGTTGGCCGTGCTGAAATCCGTCCGCTCCGTAAAGATGATGTGATCGTGATAATAGTGCGTCAGCAAAAAGCTGAGCACAATAATATAGTAGCACTGATCGAACGAAAGCCCGGTATAGGAACTCGTAAAAATCAATATGACGATCAGGCCGATCGCGATGACGGTCATCATAACAGTAAAGCCATAATAACGCCACCACTCGCCGGGACGAGAGAATGTACTGACTTTCGCAGAAAGCTCATTACGGTCGTAGCGGAGCCGGTTGATATACCATGTAAGCCCGAGGTATTGGAACGAATGCCACGTATTCAATCCTTGGAATGCAACATCCAGTTCGTGAAAAAATGGGGTGATAAACGTCGCAATGACCGTGACCGATATCAGGATCGTTTTCGGGACATTTCCTTCGCCGTTACGAAATTCACGCAGGGTCTTGGAGATAAATAAGGCAAGTGCCGCCGCAAACGCCGCACTCGCAAACCACCATACACCATCGAATTTCAAAAAATCTGGAAAATAAAGAAGGTTCGAGCCTACCTTGAACGTGTTATGCGTAAATCGGTACATGGCGACCGGATACAGCCCCGTAAGCACTACGGCATAATCGATCGCTTTCGATTTCCAGGATAGTGTGCGCGTCACGCGGCCATTGTAGCAATCGACGAGAAAGACGATCTGGTGCAACACATGAATGCTCGCCCAGAAAAAGAAGAATGTCAGAAGTATGATGAAGTAATTAACGCCCAGAAAAACAACACCGACCGGAATGACGATCGCCGCGAGTAAGATCGAGGGATGTCGCTTGCGGAACGCGGGGTCGAACGTTGTCCGAAGATGCGTGGCGTACATGTGCGGACCGCCGATAAAAAACGCGATCATCCCATTTACGATATTGCGCGCGGTATCCTGGGCGAAGCCAAGCGATTGGGCCGCGTAATACATGAGATACGGGCTTGCCATGAGTAACACGGAACCGGAGATCCACATGAGATCCCAGCGCTTGGAGTGGATCCAAAGCGAATTCCTGTTCGATGCATCGGCGCCGATGCGTGCAGTGATATCAGACATTGCCCGGCGAGACTTCTGATGTGATTAATAACGCGGCCCGTGGCGAAAGTTTCCCTTCGCCGGCGGCCCGTTCCGATGAAGAATTTACGAAGTAAACAGGAAACACCCGAAGGGGGCGGAATTACTCCCTTTTTTTTAAGTGTTCGACTGGCAATGGCCCCGTATCGAATTTTTATGGTTTGCCAATCGTGAGCATTACGCCATCGCATCACTTCGCGTTCCCGAATTTAACGATCGCCCGCCGATTCGGCTGGCTCGTGTTCGGCATTTTGCTCATGCTTCCACTCGAAGTCCACGCCACGATTTGCACCACCGTTGCCAGCGGGCCCTGGACCGCGCCCGCCGTGTGGGTAAGCGGCATTCGACCGCAATCGGGCGATACGGCGATCGTGAGCACCGGCGATTCCGTCTGGCTGGATAGCTCGACGGCCCCGATTGGACTTTTGACGGTCAACGGCTCGCTTTATTTTAGTTCGGATACGCTTTTTATTCAGGCAAGCCAAAATCCCGCCGACACGCAGATTACCGTGAGCGGCACGCTCGATGCCGGTAGCGGGTGGTTTCTCGATTCCGGCGTAACGCGCCCAATTATTCATTGCGCTTCCGGTTCCCTTTTTCGGACGAGCGCGGTTTTCCCCTTTGGCTCCCCAAGTATTTTCGATTCTACCGCAAGCCCATTGTTTGCGCTCGATTCCGGGAGCACCTTCGAATATTATTCGGACAATCTCGATCTCATCGATATTTCCTACCTCCTCAATAATATTTCCGGTCACGCATATCAAGATCTTCTCCTCACCGGTATGGACGCATCCTTCCGAGCTAACCCACTCACCATTCGCGGAACGCTGCACATCGGCTTTGGCGCAGGCATGATAACGGGATACACTCCGGATACAATCACCCTTGCGGGCGACGTCATCAATGATAACCAGGGCGAATCCGGCTCGCCCGGCCAGGGACTTCATGGCTGCGGAATACTCTCGCATGGCAAGGAAACCTGGATTTTCGACGCCCGACCGACCGGCGCGCTGAAAGATACCTGCCACTGGATTGGCCCCTCGCAGTTGGGAACCGTCATCGTGCGGCCAAACACCGTGCTCGCTGTTCGATTTGTGAACGATACGATCTGCGATTCGCTCGACATCCTGAATGATCTTATCGAAGAAGGCGGCACGTGCGGTGGGCACCTCATCGGAAGAGTGTTTTCTGAATTTCAGCGCACGCTCGATTCCACGAATTCGGTCGATAGCTTTTATGGATTGGGCCTCACCATCGAAAGCGGCACCAATCCTTATCTTGGCCGGACGCGCGTCATGCGGACGAGCGGCTATCCTCCGCCCGGCGCGAACCTGAACAATCATCCGGTCCTTCGCTATTACCGAATCTCGCCCGGCGATGGGCCGCAGTTGGGCAATCCCGATAGCATCTCTATGCAAGTCCACTGCGACGAATGGAATGGCGCCGATCCCACGCAACTCCACTTTTGGCGCTCCCGCGATCGTGGCGCGACGTGGGCCTATAGCGGGCTTTCGAGTTACAATCCAACGGAAAATCTCTTCACCTGGGATACTTCCGTCCTCGGCTGGCCGAACGGCTACGGTAACTTTTACTGGATGCTCTCCGAAGGCTATACGGATACTCCATTGCCGGTCGAGCTCGAAAATTTCACCGCGTCCGAGTCCGCCGACACCGTCTTCCTCGCCTGGCAGACCGCCTCCGAAACCAATCTCGCCGGCTTCGAACTTGACCGCAGCCAGGCTGGAAGCACTGGCCCACCCGATACGGAACTTATTGTGAGCTACGGGAGCGACGATTCACTCCGCGCCCGGTCGCCTACCGGCGCATCCTATGACTACACTGACCTTCCCGTCCCGCCAGGAACGCTCCGCTACGATCTCTACGAAATTTCTCGCGACGGAATTCGCGAATGGCTCGCTTCCAGAATACCAACCGAGGCCGAGCCGGTCGTTTCCCTGGCCATCGGGAACATTAGTTATTCCGACGGCACACTTTCTGTCTTTCTCGATGCCCCGGCGACGGCAACCATGACCATAGTGGACGCGATTGGACGGAGTGTCTTACTGAAAGATGTCGGTTCCGGTTCTGGGCAAATCAGCATTCCGGTCATTTTGCTTCATGGCGCCTATTTTATAGAAGCTCGGAGCGGAGGGAAAGCGGCTTCCGGAAAATTCGTTGTTTTTTGAATAATTTAGCGTGTTGTTTAATAGAAATAGGTGCTCAGCGAGAGAGATACGTTTAATTTTCATTTAATGAACCGAGTTCCCAAAAATCCGGAAATTTTCAGAATTAATACTCGATTCGAAAACCTTCGCTGTAGACTTCGCCAAACTAAAGTCCGGCGCCACAGCACCATCATCTCAATATGCATCATAATACTTGATATAATCCCGTAGGGTGAGCCGCGCCGTCTTCGTTTCGCCGCCGCGCTGATAATGGATATTCAATACCGTCCCGGCCGGCTGCATAAAAATACCGGGAACATCCTCAATCGGCATTGCCGCGAGAGGCTTCCCATTGATACTCATTATTATATCACCCTTTTTCAATCCCTCCGCCGCGGCGGGAGAATGCGTGACGACCCCATCGACCGTCCACTGCAATCCATGCTTCGCAACGCCCAACCCCGCGCGGTTGATGGAAATGAATGGCTTGCCATATTCCGCATTCGGTTCGAGGATTAGCTCGCCCGCCGGGTAATTGAAATAGGTTGTAAAGCGGCGCCAAAATGGATAGCCGATGTTTCCCGCCGCATCCGTATTTGCAAACGCTCCGGTGGTTGCTTCGGAAAGCCCGACCGGCACATCCGTGAGCGTGTATTTCCCGGCCGTGAGGGAATGGATACGCGTCGCACATTCCCGCTCGTCCGAGTTCCCAAGTCCTGCTCGATAGGCCACCGATGGTAAATCCAGTTTATGTTTGAATACCTTCGTCTTGCCAAAATAGGACGAGAATAGATCGATCGAACCTGCTCCGGTATCGATGCCGAACTTGCCGCTGATTTCATCGACAGTGAGGGTAAACGAGTTGTCGTGAACCGGGAACGTCTCGCCAGCGCCGCTATACTTAAAAATGGTGGGATCGAACATCCCCATGGTTCCGCCTACGTAGTCCAACCGGACGACAAACAGGTGGAAAAAGTCGCTTCCGAGAATCCCATCGATACGAGGAAGTTTCGTCGCCAGGAAGGATAAATCGGTAGCCATGATGTTTCGGTTTCGGAGTACTACATCGCCGACCCGCATCTCCGGCGCGGTGACCATGGTCCCAGGCTGCAATCCACTCGTGCCTTCTTCGCCCATACTTCCGTTTGTTCGAAGTCCAAGCTTTTTCGCAAGACTCAAATCCAGTACACTTTCCTGCGCGCCAGTATCAACCACAAAGCTATACGGTGTACCGTGTATCAGGACGGTTGTAAGAATGTGTTCATAGGCAATCTTAATCGTTGCATGTCCCTCTGTCCCACTCAAAAATTCAAAGTCCTTCGGCAAGGCGGGAGGATCGAAGGCGGCCTGATCTCCACTCACATTGGCAATGGACAGCATGTCGAAGACCATTCTATTGCCATCCGTTTGAATGAATCGTTTGGGAAACAGCACGCCGTCGAATGTCAGGAACGATTCATTCGTTACCACTTGCCGCGCGCCATCCTCGAAGGTCGTGATTTTTGTTGGATAATAGTTTTTCTTGTCAATCTCGATGATGTTCTTGCCATAGTCGAATTTTTCGGCACTTCGGTCGATCACTGTGAGAACGAATACTCTCGGTTTCTCCGCCAATTCAAACCGATACTGACCGGGGTGGGTCAGATAATCGAACGAACTGAAGCGGGCCGACACTTTCTCCTCCGCTGTCGAATCGGCATCCTTCTTCACCGTTAGTTGCCCATTCATGCCGTAAGACCAGGACTCCATTCCATTGAAGCCTTGCATAAATTTCATCTTTACACCGCCCGCATCTAACGCAATGTTGTTTCGATTCCGGTAACCATTCCACTCTTGTATAATCTCGAACGTCCCATCGGGCTTGACCCCGGTCGTGACATTGTCCGGCGTCATCGTTAGGTTTCCCTTCATCGAAATCGTCCCGATGCGCTGCAAATTTGCCGCCCCTCCCATCGCCAAGGTGAGCTTCGCAAGCACCTCATGGACGGATTTTTCTTCCGAAGCAAGGGACAACTTCGGGCTAAACACAAACGGAATAGCGACTAATACCGAGCGAAAAAAGTCTCGACGAGTTATAGCATTCGAATTGCCTTTCTCAGTGATGGAATTCATGGGGTCTGAACTCATGATGCTCATGTGAACTTTCCCTCATCCCTTTCGGTTCGGTGGTTCAGGTATCGTTCACGATGCCCGTTTAGTTCGCTATTATTTGCCAGATGGACTCGCGCCATCCTTATCCCATCTACCAGCTTCGCCGGGCGTTTTCGCGCGCGGCCATGTTTCTTCTTGCTATCCTATTCATAGCAGGCCCTGTCCGCGCGCAACTAATGATCAACAAGGGCGCGACGATCGTGACGAAGCCCAGTTCCTTCATGCAGGTCAATGGCGCATACCAGAATCAGACCGGCTCGATCGATGACTCCGGCGTCGTCACCATCACAACCGATTTCACCAACAATACCGCCGCTACATCCAGCAATGCTGGATGGTACAACATCGGCGGCAACTTTACGAACGACGGGACCTTCAACCGCAAGACGGGAACCGTAAATCTCTATGGCGCCACGAATCAAAATGTCGGCGGCGCGGTGATTACCACGTTTTACGATCTGCAATTTACCGGCGGCGGCTCGAAAACGCTTACGCAAAAAGAGATCGTCGATTCGGATTGCTATTTTAACAACGGCATTTGCTATACCACCCAAACGGACGTCCTGAATTTCGACGTTCAGGGGAATTGGATCAATATTTCCGGTATGCCCGTGGCGCCATGCGCAAGTTACGTCGATGGACCATGCGAGAAGGATATGAATTCGACGAATTTGTTCTGGTTTCCGGTCGGCAAAGCTGGGCGCGCGAACACCTGCGCGATCACGCCGGCAAGCTCCACCGCGACCACCTTCCGCACGCAGTATTTCAATTTTTCCTATGTGAACACGACGAGCGTGCAATCGCCAATCGTGACGGTTAGCAAAGTTCAATACTGGCATGGCGACATTGTTACGCCCAATCCCACGGGCGGCGCGGACGCAAAAATCCGGCTCTATTGGATTCCCGGCGATTACACGATGTCAATCTATATGTCCACGATCTCCAATCTCCTCGTGGCTCGATGGGATACACTTGCGCCAAACCCGCCCGGACCAACGCCGGCATGGGTGACGGCCGGCGTAAGCGCGATCATGCTCGGCGCCACTTATAACTCTGGCTGGATCGAATCGGCGGTGGTCATCGATACCCAATATGGGCTTGCTAATCTCAACCGCCCGTTCACGATTGCCTCGGACTCGACGGATAATTCCCTGCCGGTGGAAATGGGGCCGTTCACCGCGCGGCAAGTGGAGAATCACGTCCAGCTTGATTGGCGAACGTATAGCGAGATCGAATCGCTCGGTTTCGAACTCGAACGGCGGCTCGACTCCTCTTCTTCCGGGGATCACGCGCAAAGTGCAAACTCCCCGGTACTTATCGCGAGCTTTATGAATGACACGGCCCTGCAAGCCAAAAGTCCGTGGGGAGCGAGCTACGAAACAATTGACAACAACCTGCCGGGCAGTGGGCGCTATACCTACGATCTTTATCAAATCGACAAAAATGGCCTTCGCACGCATGTTGGATCGCAGACCGTCGATTTTAGTGAAATCGCTATCCCCAGCGCGCTGGGGTGTTCGGTCTATCCGAATCCCGCGGTCGATAAAGCCTGGGTCGATTTCGATTTGCCGAAGGACGCGCCCGTCTCACTCGATCTCTTCGACGTGACCGGCCGGAACGTCGGCCACTTCGATGAAGGCCAGCAGGAAATAGGGCCGCATACCACATCGCTCGATCTTTCGCCGCTGCCGTCGGGAACCTATAGCCTTGTCGTTCTCGCCGGAGATGAGAGAATAACGAGGAATATCGTCATAATGAAATAGATCGTGCCCCGAAAGAATATTTACATCTCCCCGTCATTGTCATTCCCGCGAAAGCGGGAATCCAGACCCCATGTATCGAAAGCACAGGGGTTGGATTCCCGCTTTCGCGGGAATGACATTCTGGTGATGAAGTACCTCGCTGCAATCACCTTCTTTTTCATACTTCATACGTCATCTTTCATCCTTTCTGCCCGTGCACAGAGCGTCGGCATCAGCATTGCCATACCGGATAACTCCGCGCTGCTCGAGCTCGTATCGACGACCCAAGGCTTTCTTGCTCCGCGCATGAGCGGAGCGGCAATGCTGCTTATTTCTTCGCCCGCAGCGGGAGACCTGGTCTATAACACGACCGCAAGTACCTTTTACTATTTCAACGGCTCGATTTGGGTTCCCATTGCCGGTGGATTGGACTGGTCCTTAACGGGCAACTCCGGCACAAGCCCTTCGACGAATTTTCTTGGTACGATAGACGGCGAAGACCTCGTACAAAAAACGAATAGCACGGAGCACCTGCGCGTCTTCAATGGCAGCGCGGTAGGGCTGACGAATACGAACAACATCTCTGAATCTCTGATCTTTTTTGAGCAGTCCGATACCGGCACTCGCTACACGGCCTTCAAAGCCGGAATCCAGACGACCACCCCCCATTATATATGGCCGCTCGGCGGCGACGGCCTTCCGAACCAGGCGCTCGTCACCGATGGCGCTGGGAACCTAAGTTGGCATACGTTCGCGACGTTCGGCGGCAGCGGCTCACAATCGCTCTGGAAACGAGGATCGGCTGCCGGTGGTGAATATTCCGATAGTACCGGTTCCTCCGACTCCGGCCCATATTCGATTGCGGCTGGCTTTCATACCAAGGTCACCGGCAATTACGAAATCGTTTTCGGGGATAGTACGTCCGGAGTTTCCGGATCCTACGGCGCGGTCAATGGCGGCAGCGGTAATTCCTCTACTGGAGACAAAGATGTTACCGGAGGCGGCCAGGACAATTCCGCAAGTGCCACATCGAGTTATATTGGAGGCGGTAGTTCAAACTCTACATCCGGCGATGAAGAGGTCGTCCTCGGAGGCCAGAAAAATAGCTTCAGTGGTAGTAATTCCACGATCATCGGCGGCTATAATAACAAGACCAGTTGTAACCAGGAATTGCTGTATGGTGACCTGGGCGCGACAGCGGGCACCTGTGCTTCCGTCGTCTTTAAGATCGGAACCCATACCCTGATGGGGATTAACACCGTCTCGCCAACCGAAGCCATGGACGTCGTCGGCAACGTAAAATTTTCGGGCGCTCTCAAGCCGAATGGTTCGGGCGGCTCGAGCGGAAATTATTTGCTCTCGGCGGGAGCCGGGGTGTATCCGACCTGGGGTTCGATCGTGGTGCCCTCGACCAGTTGGCGCCTCACCGGAAACATCGGCACGAATCCTTCGATCAATTTTATCGGGACGACCGATGCCACGGCATTCGTGATGCGCACGAATGCCACGGAAGCCATGCGCATCCAATCGACGGGGCAGGTCAGCATAAACACTACGACGAGTGCTCACCAACTTCAATCCTTCCTGACGGGCACGACGAACGAGACGGCGGCGATCTATGGCAATGCCTCCGGCGCGACGACCGCGCAAGCTCTCGGGGTCTGGGGCCGAGCCAATACCAGCGCTTCCAATACCGGCACGCTCTCCGTGCTCGCGACGGGCAGCGGCAACACCACGAGCGGTTCGACCAATGTGGCTCTGCAACTGAATCAGGGCGAGTTCGCCATGGGCCGCGATACCCTGCCGCCATCCTCCGGCACGGCCGTAGAACCAGCCGCGAGCGGCGTGCTCTATTCGCAACATGGCCCATCCGGCGTGATTCAGGTGCAACTCTCCGACCTAAGTTCAACCACGCCGGTGACCGGGGTCTACCTGGATTTAGGAGACGTTACGATCAATAACGAGTATATCGCAAGCACAAGCATCATTTTGGCCGGCGTCATCGCAAAGATCAATAACAGCGGCACCACTCCCGATCCGATCAACGGTATTTATAAAGTGGACGTCGAAAGCCGGACGACGGGTTCCTGCGTGATCCATATCGGAATGATTCCGACCGTGACCGGCGCGAATGGATTTCACACGCAGTGTTTTCTTCGCATCGGATATATCGTCATTAATCCGGGCCGGTAACGGGCAATGATGAATTATGAAGGATGAATTATGAAAAGCACATTTAAGAAAAGGGATGTCATGTCATCGAAACGAACCTACCAGTTTGCAATTAGGTGGGTGATGATCCTCGTGGTTTCATCATTCATCCTTCATAATTCATCATTGCCCGCGATGGCGCAGGGCAACGTCGGCATCGGCACGACAGCGCCAGACGCAAGCGCGCTGCTCGATCTCACCAGCACGTCCCGTGGCCTGCTGATCCCACGCATGACGGAAGCACAAAAACTCGCTATCTCATCCCCGGCAACGGGCCTCCTCGTTTACGAAACCGATGTTTCAACAGCATTGTCCGCACCCTATGCCGGCACCGCCCCGACCTTTTGGTATTTCAACGGCACTGCCTGGGTTCCCTTTTTAGGCGGCGGATGGCTCTTGCTTGGAAATTCCGGCACCAGCGCATCGACTAATTTTATCGGCACAACCGACTCGACCGATTGGGTCATTCGTACCAACAATCTCGAACACGTCCGTGTCTATGCCGGGGGCAATGTCGGACTCACAAATACTAATAATACAGCGGAGGAACTTCGCTTTTATGAGCCTTCCAGTTCCGGCTCAACCTATAGTGGCTTCAAAGCCGGCTTACAGACCACCAGTGTCACGTACACGCTCCCACTGGCCGATGGCAACGGGACGGACTATGTGCTCTGTACGGACGGATTTGGCAATCTTTCCTGGCGAGGATTTGGAAGTTCAGGCGGAGGCGGTTCCGACACGCTGTGGCGCCGTGGCAGCGGTAGATTCGCGCTCGAAGGCATCGGCACGACCAATCATGCAACGGGCGATTATTCGATCGCGGCGGGTTACAATGATCTGGCGTCCGGCACCTATTCGATCGCGTGGGGTGCAAGCAATCGCTCAACGGGGACGGCTTCGACCGTATCTGGCGGCGAATTCGATACCGCCAGCGGCAATTATTCGACCGTCAGCGGCGGATACGAAAACTCCGCGACCGGAAATTATTCTTTTGTAGGCGGCGGCCAAAATAATAGCGCGTGCGGGTTGTATTCCGTCGTGGCCGGAGGGTATAATAATACGGCGTGTGGAGAATATTCCGTTGTCCTCGGAGGCAATAATAATCAGGCAAATGGCAATTTCGACCTCGTCTTCGGTGCCGGCGCGACTGTAACGCAGGATAGCAGCGTCGTATTCTATAATTCCGGTAGAACGCTGAAGTTTGGCGTCGGCAACGTTTCGCCGAGTGAGGTGCTCGATATTACTGGTAACTTAAAGTTTTCGGGCGCGCTTATGCCCAATAATCTCCCCGGCACTTCGGGCTATGTCCTCGCCTCCACGGGCAGCAGCAGCGCGCCCGTCTGGAGCGCCGCCTCGAACCTCTATTGGAGCACGCTCGGCAATACGGGAACAAGTCCCACGACCAATTATCTCGGTACTTCGGACGCGCATGACCTCGTCTTCCGCACCAATAACTTGGAACGCATGCGCATTCTCTCGACGGGGCAGGTTGGAATTGGCGTTACGACGACGACGCACCAGCTTCATTCACTGTATACGGGCACCACAAACGAGACCGCGGCGATCTTCGGCAATGCGACGGGCGCAACGACGAACCAGGCCATCGGCGTGTGGGGAACGGCATCCAGCACGTCCGCGACCGGCACGATCGGCGTCCTCGCCACGGGCAGCGGTAACACGACGGCAGGAAGCACGAACGTGGCGCTGCAACTAAACGACGGCGAATTCACGATGGGCCGGACCACGGAATCGCCGAGCGTAGGGTCGGATGTAGAAGGCGCGACCTCGCACACCGCCTGGTCGGCGCAAGGCCCAAGCGGCGTAATCGAACTGACGCTCGGCGGCGGTAACCTTACTACTGCCGCACCCACCTCCGGAGTCTTTCAAAATTGGGGGACGCTCACCATCAGCAATCGCTACTGCTCGAGCACGAGCATCGTCCTGGTCAGTGTGGTTTCGAAAATTACGGATGGCAACGCACCCGATCCGCGACAGGCAGAATACTTTATCGACGTCTCAAACCGCACCACGGGCGCGTTCGACATTCGCATTGGAATGATTCCCACGACGACCAGCCTTTCGAATTACAGCACATCGGACAAAATCCGGGTGGGATATATGATCGTCAATCCGGGGAGATAACGCGCTGGCGTGGCGCATGCTTTAGGTTGCTCGTGTCCTCCGGCGCGCACTCAGAATGTTCCTTCCAACGCCTCGATCTCCGGAAGCGGTAATCCTTGTTTGACCCGCTGCCAGTCTTCCAGGAGTTCCTTACGGTGGTCATCCATCCATTCGAGAACGAAACCATGAGCCAGCTTCGGCAAGGCGCCTTCGATTACTTCGAGCGTCTCGATGGCATACGCGGCTTCGGGATTTGGTTCCAAGTCTTCGTAAATGGCATGAAAGTGCGGCACAGGATGGTCGTCTATTCCCATCTCGATACGTATGCCGAGAAACCAACAGATTTTAGACATGTTCTTCCGCTCCTTCTAACTCGTAATGATGTCGCAGATAATCGGGACACGTGTCAAACCCATTTGGCCAAACTAATGCTCCTCCTTCGAGTCGGAACTGTTTGAAGAGGTTCATATCGCGTAACGGACTTCCTATCTCACCGGTTAAAGCCAGCTCCACATTGTAATTCATCTCGTATCCATCGTCGAATGCTACGTTGATGACATAGTCATGGAGGTAAGTAGCCCTAACAATTTCTGTCATTTTTGTCATATCGGTTCGATCTTAGCCAACGGTTTTCGCTCTTCTCTTCGTTCCCAATTATCCAGTAACTCGGTTCTATGCTCTGTCGCCCAGCGAATGACTACCGCACGAATCCGCGGCGGAAGCTCGCCTTCGATAAGTTCCAACTTTTTCAAATCTAATTGAGCTTTGTAGTTGCCATATTCGGCACGGAAATGAGGCGGCGGATGATCGTCATAGAACATCCTAATCACAATCCCCAAGAATCGGCTAATCTCCGGCATCTATCTCACCGCATCCAGCACGATTTCCGCAATATCGCGGACCGTCACATTATCGCTTTCGCCTTTGGCTTTGACGCCATCGGTCAGCATCGTCATGCAGTAGGGGCACGCGCTAGCGACAACCGAGGAGCCAGTAGCCAACGCCTCTTCGGTTCGTTCGATGTTGATGCGCTTGCCGGCTTTCTCTTCCATCCACATTTGTCCGCCGCCGGCGCCGCAACAGAAGCCTTTGGAGCGGGAACGATCCATTTCCACGATGTCCAGACCGGGAATGCTTTCGAGCGCATTGCGAGGAGCGTCATAGATATCGTTCGAGCGCCCGAGATAACAGGAATCGTGATAGGTCGCGCGTTCGAGCAACTCTTTCATTGGCTTAATGCGGCCCGAGTCTAATAGTTCTTTAATAAATTCCGTATGGTGCTGAACTTCATAGTGACCGTTGAAATCTTTCCACTCGTTCTTAATCGCATTGAAGCAATGCGGGCAGGTGGTTACGATTTTGGTAACTTTGTAGCGGTTCAAGGTCTCGACATTTTCTTTGATCAGCATCTGCGCGAGGTATTCATTGCCCATTCTTCGCGCCGGATCGCCGGTGCATTTTTCCTCATTGCCCAAAATGCGGAAGTCGATTTCGGCAAGCTGCATCAACTCCGCGAAGGCTTTCGTGATTTTTTTTGCTCTTTGGTCATAAGAGCCGGCGCAGCCTACCCAAAACAGTATGGGAGTGCTGAGTGCTGAGTGCTGAGTTGCGAGACCTGGCCCATCGGTCCCATTCGTCCCACGGGCAGCGCCCTGTGCCATGGTGGAAATCCCCATCCCATTGGCCCACTCCCCGCGCTCGCTGGGCGAAAATGCCCAGGGCGAAAAATTATTTTCCATGTTGCCGAAGGCCGATTGCAACTCCGGCGGAAAACTCGATTCCATCATCACCAGGTTGCGGCGCAAGTCGATGATTTCATCGACATGCTCGATGGTTACAGGGCATTCGGTCATGCAGGCCTGGCAGGTCGTGCATTGCCAGAGCATTTCTTGCGGGATATAACCGCCGACAAATTTTTGGGCCTCGACTTCTTCCTGCGTTTTCTTTGGCTTCTCAAAAAGCAGCCTTCCCTCCAGGTGGCTCACCCCGGGTTCTTCGGGTGTGGTAAGCTCATCATGCACGACATCGCCCGTCGTGGCAACTTTCGATTTCGTAATCTCGCCTATCCATGAATTGAATCCATATTTCGATTGCGCAGTCAGATACGGCGCTTTGTCGAGCATGCGAGCGTGCGTCGCAATGATGATCCATCGCGGATCGAGAATTTTTCCTGTTACGTTCGCGGGACATACGGAGGTGCAGCGCCCGCAGTGCGTGCAGGTATCGCCATCGAGGAGTTGCTTCCATGTTAAATCTTCGATGTCCGAAGCACCATACTTCGTAATGGTCTCATCTTCGAAATTTATGGGCTTGAGATAATTTTTTCGCTTGAGGTCGGAGAAATAAACATTCGGCAGCGAAGTGATGACATGCAGGTGCTTCGAATAGGGCAGATAATTCATAAAGCCGAGCACCGCGACAATATGCACCCACCACGCGCTCTCATAAATAAGCGCGTGCATTTGGGGCGTGCCCGTTAGTGGTGCAAGAAGCGTGGCAAACCAATGATATTCATACGCATTGGGGCCGCGAATCGTCAAGCGAGCGGCAGTACCCAGCGTATAGGAGCATACGATGATAAGAATGAGAAGAAGAATCACAACAGCATCGATGCGCTCGTGCTTATCGCCCTCCAATCGTTTCACATGAGTGATAAATCTTCGCCAAAGCGCCGCAACGACCGAAAGGATGACCAGAACAATAAATAAATCCTGCGAGGCCGTAATGACCGAATAGACCGGCCCAAGAAACGAAAGCGAAAAATGACCACCCGTCAATCCTTCGCCGATCGATTCGATGACGGCAAAGAGCAGGACGAGAAATCCCCAAAAGATGAATGCATGGATCGGCCCGGCAACGGGATCGCGAAAAATTTTCGACTGGCCGATAGCAATGCCAAGCACACGCTTCATGCGCTCGTTCGGGCGGTCGAAGCGATTCGTCCATTTGCCCAAACGGAGAAAATCCGTGAGGCGCTTGGTATTGATGACAATCCCCCACAATGCGGCGATGAGAACAATCGCGAAGATGATTATTTTTATCATTCAGAAATAGCCCTTTGTAGCGCAAACTTTAGTTTGCGATCCCCGGCGGGCGTATAACGAACAAAGTTCGGGCGGGGATGGAGCCGTTCACGAATTATTGTAACTATTTCGCCTGGACGAGATTAATTGCACTTGTAACTTTCAGAGCGGCGTCCGTGTCGCTCTTGTATTCCACATTTTTTAGTCCGTTTGTATGAAACCCATTTCCTTCCTTTCGCTCCTTTTTGCCGCGTTCCTCGCGGCGGCCGCGCTTGCAGGTTGCAGCCATTCGACCGCTCCGCAGGCTCCGAATACGACCATCGATAGCAATACGGTCGTCCGGCTCTATCCGTTGACCGGCGAAGCCGCTCAGATGGACATTGCCGATTCCCATTTCGATACGGTATTCTGGTACCCCGCCAGTCTGGACAGTGTGAAGCTCACGGGGAGTAAGAAGGAAACGGTCAGAACCGGCCTTTCCGGATCGTATTTCTTCGATTCTTTACCGGCAGGCAATTATAGCATTTCTGTTTCGAAGTCCGGCTTCGCCGCGGCCTCTCTTCGCGTGAACGTGCCAGCGGACACTTCCTCGGCGAATGAAATTCATCTCTTTCCGGTCTCCTGGCTTCAGGCCATGATCGACGATGTTCATCCGGATCCCGACCCTTCCCAGGGCCTTGATGTACGAATAATACTCACCTCGACCGACCCCTCGCAGCCGCCAATCGGCTCGGTCTATCTCTTCATGGACACGACAAATGCGATCGACCCCGTCGTAGCCTCTTCCTATGACCCTCCCTATATTTATGAAGTCGGAAATCAACGATCCGACACGATCTACGAGAAAATCCTTCCGCAGTTGGTACCCTATCCGGCCGGCACGAAGGTCTTCTGCACGGCCTATGCCTCGCCCTATGCGCAACAATTTACTTACGCCAGCCGGGATTCGAACGACAAGCCGATCTATCCCTTCTTCGGCGCGCATCCGGGAAATATGGTTTCGTTCCAAATCCCATAGCCATTTCCTCTGAACCATTTCTCTGGATATTGCTGTTCGAGCGCGCCACACATAGGAACTTAGCACTCCGCATTTAGCACACCGCGATGAAACGCACTTACCAACCAAGCCGCCGCAAACGCGCCAACAAACACGGATTCCGTTCGCGTATGGGCACAAAAAACGGACGCCGCGTCCTTGCCTCGCGCCGCGCCAAGGGCCGGCACAAGCTGACCGTCTCCGACGAACGAAAAGGATGACGGATGTGTAGCGCAAACTTCAGTTTGCGACCACCGCGGCGAAAAAACGCAAACTAAAGTTTGCGCTACACATAATGGCTTCGCAGCTAACGCTTGATCGCCGGCACTCCTTCAGCGGGAAGAAGAATCTCGACTGGTTTTTCGCGAACCGGAAGTGGGTTCGCACCTCCCCGCTCGCGGTCACGGAATGTGCCTGGGCCAAACGCCCCTTGCCGTTAGGTGAAGCCGGAGTTCGCATTTTACTGCTTGCCTCGAAGCGTTCCTACAAGCTTGCACACGACCGCAATAAGATCCGGCGCTGGCTTCGCGCTGCGATCACCCAAACCGAAGCATTTCCCCAGATTGAAGAAACCATGCTGGCACGCGGCGAGCAGCTAATTATCATGCTGCGAATCTCGAAGCCGGTACGAGCCGTGCAATGGGATGCCATCGTGAGCGATGTTCACACCATTGCAGTGCATTTGACGAAACGAGTCTGAGCCCATTGCTCGTTACTCCTCCACTCGATGCGAGCGGTCTTTATTTTCCTCATCCGCCTTTATCAGCGGCTCCTTTCGCCGCTGTTTCCGCCATCGTGCCGGTTTACCCCGACGTGCTCGGAATACACTGTGCAGGCGATAGCAAAGTACGGCGTGTTGCACGGCGGGTGGCTCGGCCTAAAGCGCATCGGCAAATGCCATCCATTCCACAAAGGGGGATTCGATCCCGTCCCATGATTTCACGCATCACGATAAACCGTCTTATTGCCGTGGCACTGCTGCTCGCCGCTGCATATCTCCTGCTCACCGCGCGCCACGTGTTTCGCGGACAGGCTAGCTGGATGGAAAATAGCGTTATCATTGTCGCTTGTCTCCTCATTTTCACCGCCGCGTTTCTTAAACTTCGCCGCCGCATCGAAAACCTGCGCGCGATAAAATCTTCCCGCGACTCCCTGCTCAAGCACTTATGGGAACTCCGGCATCGGCGGGAGTGGTAAGCTCTGGCTAATTAAGCAAAGTAGCCGTGTAGCTCCCGGAGTATGCTCCGGGTGCTACACGGCTCTGTTTCAATGATATGCCGCGCGCGCGAGGCTGTCCAGAACAGGTTCCGAGTCATAGCCTTCGATGTATTGCATGATCGAGCCGTTGGGCCGCAATATGAATGTTTCCGGCACGCCGAGATTGCCGTTGGCAAGCTCCGAGTATTGAACGTGCGCAAATTGGCCGCTATCGACGATAACCTGCGCGCGTATCTTATTCGAACTCACGTACTTATACACTGTGGTAAAATTGTTCGAATTGCCCCCGTCCTCCGCGACCGTCACGATGCGAACACTATCGCCTAAATCCTTTTGTACGGAATCGAGCGCGTATTCCACCCACGCCCCCGTGTCCGGCGTTGTAATCCAGAACGAGAGCAGCACCACTTTGCCCGCGTAGCCGGACATCGCCCGCACGATCCCGGCGGAATCCTTCCACTTAATATCGATCCCGGTCCAGGAACCAACCGTGCCATACGGCGAGACCTCATACAGCCCCGATACGTTCAGCGTATCCGGCGCATTGGGATTCGAAAAACTATTCGTGATCGGCGCGGAAGTCGAAGGCGCGCAGCCGGCGCCAAATCCAATGCTGGCCGCGGCAAGGAGCGGGAGAAGGTAGAGTTGTCGAAATTTCATACTCTCATAATGCTTTTGGGTATGACAAAGTTACAGCCGAATAAAGTATGACCTGCCCCGATTATGAATTTTGGCGGGATACGTTTAATTTTCATGTAATGAACCGAGTTCCCGAATTCCCAGAAATTCGTCCCGTCCCGTAATTTTTCATACTTCATACTTCATAATTGCCCGGTATGTCAAAGTGATTCCAAAATATTTCTCAAAAAAATTCTGATCCCGTCCCCCTTCATCATTCAACATTCATCATTGCCCGCCCGGAGTGCGCGGATTTTTTTAAGTGCCAGACGCCCGGGGGGACGGCACAATCCGCTTGGGCGGGAAGCGGCCCCCAAGTGGCGGAGCCGTCCTGAGCTTGCCGAAGGAAGTACCCGACAGCCCAGGGTGGAACGAAGTGGAACCCTGGGTCGGATTGCGATTAAAAAATTTATTAGCCGTGTTAAGGGCGATGAACTGCGCCCCTTCGAGGCTATGAAATTAAAACGGGATGCAAATCCTTATATGGGGCTTGATTTCAACAACCAGAATTTTAGACGACGATCATGAGCAAAGTATTCGTAAACATCGGACTTAGTCTTGACGGTTACATGGTGCCGGAAGGAATGGACGTAGAACATTGGGATAATCCTGAGTATAAAAACTGGGGAGCCAAATGGGGCGCGATGATGGGCTGGATCCTCAACACACAATTCTTCCGCGAGCACCTCCAGAAGGCGGGAGAAGGTGGAGAGACCGGCCCGGTCAACGACATGCTTCGGAGCACTGCAGAGCGCATCGGCGCCAATATTATGGGCAAGGGAATGTTCGACATGGGCGAGCGCGGGTGGCCTGAGAATGCGCCGTTTCATACTCCGGTGTATGTCCTTACGCATGAGAGGCGCGAACCGTGGGAACGTCCGGGTGGGACGACGTTTTATTTCATCAATGAGGGACCGGAGCGCGCCCTGGAACTGGCTCGGGAGTCCGCGGGAAGTCGGGATATTCGCATCGCTGGTGGACCGAACGTGATCCAGCAGTACTTGAATATGGGTGTCATTGAGGAGCTGGAAATCGCCCTGGCACCCGTTCTGTTCGGCGGCGGGACGCGCCTCTTCGAGAATCTACGCGAGCCCGTCCCGCAATTCCGAATTGATAAGGTCCTTGAGAGTCCAGCCGCTACACACCTGCGCTATGTACGCGAGTGAGCGGGCCTAACTTCTCCCCTACCGCATTCGGATTTTTTATCTTCTCCCCTCCCGCACCAGCGGGAGGGGCCGGGGGAGGGTGTCGTTCGAAGTTGATATTGTTATTAAAAGTACAGAGTTCAGTCCTCACACACCCCTCCCCTAACCCCTCCCGCTGCGGCGGGAGGGGAATAAAAACTGAGGGAAGACCTCACCAATGCCGTGTCACCCGCGGAATACTTCGCTACGATGTTCCCATGGCTAAAAGAGAAGGGATTTGGCAGCTAACGGCAAGGAGATCGAAAAATTGAAATCGGCGCAGTAGAAGCGGATGCGAACGATTCAAAAACCGCTATGCCTTTTGTTGCGATAGCCATCTGACCAGATTCGAAATTACTCGTTCATAACGTTCTTTCGAAACCGCACCGATGCTGCCAGTCATTTGCTCTTCCGAAATAACCATAAGACGAGTTACTCGAACGAGGCTCGATGTTTTAAGTGATGAGGATTTGAAATCGGAATCCGAATTGGAAATGATGGTATCCACACCTTCGGTGAAGTGATGCAGTTGCGACGTGATCATGCAGCCAAGCCAGTCGCTGTCGTAATTAGGAAGCTTCCCAAGGAGAAGAACAGGACGGTTCTTCCCCTCCGTGAGGTCGGTATGAGTAAACGGAGCAATGGCGACATCGCCCGGTCTATATGCCATTTGCTTTCACATCGCTTTTCGAGTACGTGACCGGATCGTCTTCGAATCCGCGGATCGCATTCGACATGGAAGCCGAGGACCACTGACGCTCCAGCGAGCTATTCCGCTCGAATTTATGCAAAAGATAATCGGTGAAATCTGCCACTTCTTCCTGCAAGTCGCGAGGAAGTTGTTTCGCTTTTCCCGTAATTACTTCAAGAGTGCTCATGCTGTTTTAAAGAAGTTTTAGGAATGAATAGTTCGCAAAGCGCAGGCTGGGCGCCACCTGCGGATTACTTCACTACGATGCTCTCATGGCTAAAAGAGAATGGATTTGGCAGCTAACGGCGTAGCCGTGACTTTTAAGTCACGGCGAATTGCTTATTGAGCCGACTTACATCATTGACAGCTTCATTGGATCGATGAACTGGCAGAGCGGTTTTCATCGGCATCGTTTGGATAGCTAAGTAAGTTGTTATGCAAGAAGGAAATTGAGATAATCAAATTCGGCTTCCAATTCCATTTGACCCAATTCACTCTCAAAATAAGGATGGCCATCACATTGAACCGTTGCTAATTGAGAGTGGATAATGTTTACACTGGACGAAAGTTTTTGGGGGTAGCCCGCCTTTCGCTTCCAGATCTCGGCAACTCCGCTGT
>DASRZC010000043.1:0-11475 GCA_035686785.1 Kapaibacterium sp. (SeqCode) | reverse complement strand
CTCGAATTTTTTGCCGCGCACCATCACCACCATGCCGCCGATCATCAGCAGGCCAACCCCCCAATAGCGAAACACCTCCGCCGGCAATGCCGCCAGCACGCGAAAGTACCCGAAATATTTACTCTTTGCGCCAGGCATGCCATAGACATAATACGCATACCATCCATGCGAGGAGGATTGCCAAAAATAAGTTCCGGCTGCCAATGCCACCGCGAGAACTCCGACGGCGATCCCAAACTTTCGCTTATCATTCAGGAACAGCCACAACAGCGGAAGCGGCATGAAGAACAGAGCTTCCTGCTTCACAAAATACGCGGTCGCGAACAAAAGCCCTCCAAGAATGCTCGAACCCCATGTTTTCCGCGATAAAACAAATACGGAAAGCACGACGAGAAAAACATACGGAGCATCCGGCCGCACGAGCGTTTGCACATAATCGGTGAGCGCATACGTGGCGAAGAACAGTCCGAGAGCGGCGAGCATGGAAAAACGCGAGCCTTTGGTGAGCCGTCCCACCATCACGGTAATCAGGAGCGCGGTGAGCAGCGTGCAGGCTACCGTCACGATGCGGCCCGCGAGAAACGCCGGACCCGTCAGGGCCACTAACGGCGCGACCAAATAAAAATAGAGCGGCTGATACAGGGTCGCGGAAAAATAAATATTCGGCTGCGCATAAATCGGCAGCGCATGGACAACACGCATTACGTGATCCATCATCAGCCCTTCATACCACTCGATCTCGTAGGGATACTGCAAATGCCACACCGCAATCGCTATGAACATCAAGGTGAATACACTGGCCAATACCATGGTCGCACACCGAACATAGCGTTGTCCGTGAAGCTGGAAATGGCGGAAGACCGAATGTAACCTGTTTTTCATTGCGGTGATAAGAATACTGGTTCCCGCGCCGGATATAGACGATCGGCCTTTTGCAGTGCCCTTTGGGAACGCAGCCGGCGTATCCGTTCGGCGAACGGCAGATGATAAGCAAGACGGCCCGTTCGCATGGAGCGCCAGAAGGAAACTTCGCGAAGATTGGACGTTCCTAAAATTAGCTTCGATTGATGCTGAAAAGCCACCATCATGGCCGCAAGCACATAGACCAATTTGTCAGCATACATTAGTCCGAAAAAAGAAGAGATAAAATAAACAATCATCATCTGAATGGAAAGCTGGCCGAAAAAGAAATCCTCCTCGGTTTTTCGGAAGCGGTAATTCAACAAGGCAGCCTTACACATCGAGCCATAGAGCCATGCAAAGGCGATCACTCCAAAGATTCCCATGCGGAGCGGCCAATAGAGATACGAAGTATGCGTGCCAAGCGTTGTATAATCCGCGGAAAGCGGCATTCGGTAGTATGTTGTCCAGGGAATACCGAAGGGGACACCCAGAATGGGATGATGCCAAATATTCTGTAGGACATTTGGCAATTCCATAAGACGAATGTACGCGGACCCCTCGCCGGCAGGATGAAGCACCCCGGCAAACCGCCCCAGGACCGCCAGGGGATCGGTAAGAATGGAAAAGAGAATGAACCCTCCAAGCACGGACCCGATGATCGCCCATTGGCGCCGGCGCATCGCTCGAGGCAACGTGACCAACATCGCGAAGGCTGACAGAATACTTGAAATAATCGCCGCGCGCCGGAATCCCAGAATGAGCACCCCCTCCGCAAGGGGAAACATGAGATAAAGGAACCACTTCAGCCGCTTCAACTTGGTACCTCGATAGTGCATAGCCACAAGAGCGCCAGCAATAGCGACATCGAGCAGGTACCCATCCCGCCAGGACTGTACCACTCCCCAGCTCTTTTGAGGAAGGGTCGAATACCGGAAAATCCATAATGCCTCGAACCCCTTCGGCAGCATCGTAAGAAAGAGTAACAGGAAAAGCACCGGACCTTCCTCGGTATCCCGGAAGGCATTATTGATCAAAAGAAATGCAATCGGCCACTCCGGAAGGTCATGAACCTCCAGGACAAAAGCAAATCGTTGATCCATGACGGAGCCTCGGAACCACGAAAGAAACAATAAACCGCTGAGGAACAAAAGCGGGGCATTGAAATAGGACCGGCGAAGCGTGTAATCCTGGGTTAGTGTCCGCTCGATGAGAATCATAGCGAAAAACAGAACGGACACGACTTCCACGTCTCCCACTCCCACTGGAAACGTAAACCAGGTGTCCAGTTGCACCGGCGAACCGGGCAACATCGAACCCTGCCAGAGCAGGAGCCAGCCGAAAAAATACTCGAGATTCCGCACGGAGAGGAGCAGCCGGTCGCGCGGGGTAGTACCATAGGTTCGTTCCATATTCAAGGGGTGCGTGAATATCCCTCCGGCGGCAGGATGGCACCATGCTTCCTGATTGGAATGCTTGATAGGAATGTTACGAGCGCGATATAAAGGATCGAAAGAAATCCGCCACCGCTCAGCCCCAACGCCAGCATGGGAGCTCTTTTGGGACTGAAGCGGGCATCGGGCGTTTTTGCAGTATCGACAATCGTAATGACCGAGCGCACCCGTTCGGCAAAAATATCCTGTTGGTCCCGCTCCTCACGAAGGAACGTCACGATCGGTTCGAGCACTTCGAGCTTCCGTAGCAGTTCCGCGTATTGGCGTGAAACCATGGGCAGGGTATCCAGGCCAGGGCCGATGGGGGAACTATATTCATACCGGCTGCGCGCGGCGCGAGCCTCTTCTAATTCCGCCCGCGCCGCTTCGACGCCCGTATTATCCGAAGAAAAATCACGTTCGAGCACATCTAAGCGGATCTGGGCCTTATCTTCCTCCGCTTCGAGCTGGCTGACTTGCCCGATCGTCGCAAGCGTCTGCTGTCGGAGCGAAGGGATTCCATTCTGCTCCTCGAATTGCTCTTTCACCCCATCCAGCGAATCCAGTTCCCCATTGCGCCGCACGTAGTCCGAGTCGGCATAAATCCGGGCTTGCCTCGCGTCGGAACGCAGCACCTCTCCGATCATCGTGTCCATCGTGCGACACGCTAAATTTGCAAGGTACGGAGCAAGCCGCCGTGCCTCCTCTTTCTCGCGGGCCGAGGAAAACCAGCCGGTCGTGATCCTTCCCCGCACATTTACATTGCTGAAGCCGGGAAGCGTGAGTAGGGACGCTTGCACTTGTGCGACCATCTCCTGGCGCGTTTCGCTGTTATGAGCGAAGAAGTGATAAACGGCGCTATCCCGTGTGAGCCGGTCCGACAGGGCGTAAGATTCCAGTAAATTCTGAATCAGATCGACCGAGGGATTCTCCACCTCTTTCAATATTTTAAGTGCCCCGCCGGCATTCAAAGAGGAAAGCAAGCCACTCGAAGAAATACGGTCCGGCGGCAGCAGCATGGCGTCCGACTGAAACGAGTAGGGAACAATATAGGTCAGCCCCAACGCGAGCACGCCGCAAAGAATAATCAGAGACACCACGACCCACTTATACTTCGAAACGAGAAGTAGATAGTCCATGATATGCGGATCCGGCGGAAAATCCGGGATTTCCGGTTCCGGCGCATTCTTCGGTATATCGTTCAAGTGATTTTCGTTCAAGCGTTCGGGCGAGGCGTGCGTTAGCGAACGCTGTACAACGAATTCTCGAACAAGCGGTTTCCGCGATTTAGGTAAAAATCGCTGCAGGAATACAATTCTTTGGCAAATTCTTAAAGAAAAAGCTTCCTTGTACGTGCCTAAAAAGAAAAACGCGCGTTTGTACTTCATTAAAAACGCTGAATTTAGCCAAAATTCGCCATTCTTTCTTATAGCAACAAGTGCTGATTCTTTTTATGCTTTCATTTAATGAAAAAGCACCGTTTTCTGGAAAACGGTGCCCAAAACGAGTTCCCAAATTTTAAAATTTGTACTCACTCTGATGAAAATCAATCCTCGAACAAGAAAATGGAGTTTTGTTCTTTCTGAAACGAAAGCCGGGCCATTACCTTTCGAGCAGCAGCCCTTCCTGCTCCGAATGGCCGTTCATCCGGACGACGCACCAATAATTTCCGGGAGATAAATCACCTGCTTTCCATGCAAAGGAATGATTCCCAGCCCCCAGCGTGCCCGAATACAGCCGAGCCACCTCCGCACCCAGCGCATTCACGATGGAAACCTCGGCATATCCCGCCGCTTGCGTGGTGAACGTAATTTCGGTCGATTGCGTGAAGGGGTTGGGGAAGGAATGAATTTCCGTCTGCGCAGCCACCGGCGTTTGCGCAACGGAACTAATGCCGAAATCGGAGAGGGGGCGGCGCCAAACACTGTTATTACTTCCAACAAAGACATACCCGTCCTTGAATGTCACACATTCAGAACTTGCAAAAAGATTATCTTGCATTATGGTCCAACTTGACCCATCATCGCTCGAAAAATTGAAGCTGCCATTATCTGCATCAAAGACAATATTTCCATAGGTTGCAAGCTGACGAGTTCCGGGCCAACCGGCGGAATCGACTCGACTCCAAGTTAAACCATCGTTCGACCTAAACATCGAGTAATAATCTGAAATAAAAAATGCGTTTCCATTCCAGACAGCGCTCGGTATATCATCGAAAATAATGCTTGTAGTGTCCCACGAGGCACCACCGTCCGAAGAACGGAAAACGCGCCTTCCGGCGGCAATAATAATATTGCCGTGAGTAGCGAAAGAAGAAAAGGTCCCATAAGTCGAGTCCGAAAGAACACTTGACCAGCTCAGACCATAATTGGTTGATGAGTATACCGCGTAATAGTTGTAAGGATATCCCTGAATGTATATACCAGCAAGGATATTAGAACCTGAAACACTCAGGGCCGTCACTCCAGTATCCGAAAAACCCAGTTTTTGCCAGGTATCACCGTGGTCAGTCGATTTAAGCAGGCCGGAACTCGCGTAAGAAGGATAAGAGCTGACCCCTGACATAAAAATATCACCGTTCTCAGTGGCCATACATTGAGGATATACTCCCTGCATGATAGATGTCCAAACATTTCCATTATCAGACGAGCGATAGAGTGACGATTTATAATATGGTACGATCATTTCGTACGACCCCGCAAGCAAGAAAGGCCCGCTTGCAATCAAATTCGTAACATCGACCACCGGAAAACCAGTGCATGTCCAATGCGAGCCCTCATCGGTAGAGCGAAAAATTCCGGACAAAGTTCCGGCGAGAATGGAAGTACCCACGGTATCGAATGAAAGAAGATATAAGTTAGAAAGCCCATCATTCGAAGCTATCCAGGTATTCCCACTATCTAACGAATGAAATATTCCTTCACCATGAGTACCAGCATAGAGTCCCGAATTTGAGAGGAAGAGTGTTTCGACGGCCGAATCTGTCAAACCTATTTTCTCGCTCTTCCAAGTATTGCCCGAGTCAGTTGAACGAAAAATACCGCTCGAATCCAGTGCGAATAAGTTCGACAAGGTACCAGTGATTTCAGTGACTTGGCTTCCGTCATCAGCCCCACATTGTTGCCAATGTTTACCGGTATCAAGCGAGCGATAGACGGAAGTACCGAGGGATTGAGGAATTGCGACAAAAGCCACGCCGTCAATGAATGCGATGCTGGAAACATGTATGGAACTGTCATACGTTGGTGGGTCTCGAGGATCCCCGTCCCACGTTAGCCCATAGGAAGGCAGGCCACCGTCCCGTTCCACCCATGTGATCCCGCCATCCAATGAGAAGCGCACGCCGCATTGGCTGCAAGGAGCAATCATGATTAGATCACCAAAGAACGCGGGAGGAACAATATGATCGAATGGCCAGGGAGTGCTATCCACTTGCCAGGTGATACCAGTGTCCAGCGATACATAATTCGGGTCCCCGATCGCCCCAAGTCCATAAAGCTTTCCATCGAACCAAAAGATTCTTTCGTAGTAGTATGGCGGCTGGTGTATTTGAACCCAATGTAATCCTCCATCTGATGAACGACACTGGTTTGAATATACGGTTGGCCCAACGTGGATTATCCACTCAGCTTCGCCTCCATAAGGCCCATTCGTCTGCACCCACTGCCCCCACGCCTGCCCGCCCGACGCAGCGGCCAGCGCGGCGAAGAACGCGAGCGCGAGGAAGCCTTTTGAGGTGATGGTACGCATGGAAGCTATGCGTGAAAGCGGGAATTTATCCTAAACGTGCCCGGCGGGTGGGGTAAAATTGAATGCCTAAACCCGGTTCAGGCCGCTTTTGCAAAAACGGGATCGATTGCAAGGACTTTTCCGACCTGCTTCAAGGGAATCGTTCCAGAACGGAGTTCGGCGCGAAGGGTTTCGAGACGGTGCATGGTCGGGGTATCGAAATATCGTTCCCCACACGTTTGGCAGACGAGGCAGGTGACCGGCGCCAGGACAATATCTTTCCCGCTGCGCATCTCTTCTTCGACACGCTGCTCCCTGATGTCCTCGCCGTGGCATACGACGCATTTCATATATCGATCCTTTCCCGAAAATTTATCCATAATGCCGGATTCGGTTCATAGACGGTAATCACGACCGCCCGATTCCGTTCCTCATCGAATCCGCAAACGGCATGAATCGGCCTTTGGTTGCCCGTCCGTCCAAAGACAAGACACGAGGGCAGCGGTTTATCGTCTTGATATTCTCGAAGGCATTCGCCCGAAAGAACAGTATCATAAACATCCTGCGTGAAGATTTCGCCGAATGGTTCGTGCAGCATTTCCATCGCCGCATGTTTGGAAAAAATAACTGATTGCCGCTCGAAGCAATTTTGAATTTTTTCAAACATGACACGTATTTTTACGCCGCCACTGCCGTCTTCCCCTTTGCCGCTTCGACGATTTGCTCCTGAACCGAGCGTGGCGCCTCTTCATACCGCGCAAATTGCATGGTATAGATCGCGCGGCCCTGCGACATCGAGCGCATCACCGTCGCATACCCGAACATTTCCGAAAGAGGTACGGAAGCGCGGATCACCTGCGCATCCGAACGCGCCGTCATGCTTTCGATCTTGCCGCGGCGCTTCGTCAAATCTCCGATAACGTCGCCCATGTAATCTTCGGGCGTAACGACTTCGACATCCATGATCGGTTCCAAGATAACCGGATGCGCCTTGCGCGCGGCTTCCTTGAACGCCATCGAGCCGGCGATTTTGAAGGCCATTTCGCTCGAATCGACTTCGTGATACGAACCATCGAACAGCCGCACTTTAATATCCTCCATCGGATAACCGGCGAGAATTCCATTCTTCATCGCTTCGACAATGCCCGCGCTCACCGGCGAAATATATTCCTTCGGAATTACGCCGCCCACGATGTCATTCTCGAATTCGTAACCCTTTCCTGGTTCGTTCGGCTCGACATCGATCCAAACGTGGCCAAACTGTCCGCGCCCGCCCGACTGCCGAATAAAGCGGCCTTCCTGCGTAACTTTTTTCCGAATCGTTTCTTTGTAAGCAACCTGCGGCTTGCCAACGTTCGCCTCGACGCGAAACTCGCGCTTCATGCGATCGACAAGAATTTCGAGATGCAACTCGCCCATTCCGGAGAGAATGGTCTGCCCGGTCTCTTCATCGGTTTTGACTTTGAACGTCGGATCTTCATCCGCCAGCTTTTGCAGGGCTTCGGACATCTTCTCGGAATCGGCTTTCGTCTTTGGCTCGACGGCGAGCGAAATGACAGGCTCTGGAAAGGTCATCTTCTCGAGCACGATCGGATCGTCCTCATCGCACAGTGTATCGCCCGTGCGCGTTTGCTTCAGGCCGACAGCCGCGCAAATATCGCCGGTGTAAGCTTCTTCGATGTCCTCGCGGTGGTTCGCGTGCATCCGAAGGATGCGCCCAATGCGCTCCTTTCGCCCACTCACCGAATTCAGCACATACGATCCCGACTTCAGCGTGCCGGAATAGACCCGGAAAAACGTGAGCTTGCCAACGAAGGGATCGCTCATGATTTTGAATGCGATCGAGGAAAATTTCTCCGAATCCTTCGGCTCGCGCTTAATGTGATCCGTGAGGTTCAGATGATGACCTTCCACCGCGCCGACATCGGTCGGGCTGGGAAGGAAATCGACGACGGCGTCGAGCAAATCCTGTACGCCCTTATTTTTGAATGCCGAGCCGCAGAGCACCGGAATGATCTTCGATTCGATGACCGCGACGCGTAGCACGCGCATCACTTCTTCGCTTGTGATTTCCTCGCCTTCGAGATATTTCAAAAGGAGCGTATCATCGACTTCCGCAACCGATTCAAAAAGCCGCGTGCGCCATTCTTTCGCGTGCTCTTTCAGGTTCGCGGGAATCTCGACATCTTCCCATGTCGTCCCTAACGAACTTTCATTGAACATGCGGGCCTTGTTCGTCACCAGATCGATGACGCCGGCAAACATTTCGCCTTCACCAATCGGCAGATTGATCGGAACCGGATTGGCATAGAGCCGCTCCTTAATCATCTTGATGACGTTGAAGAAGTCCGCGCCGGTGCGGTCCATTTTATTCACAAATGCAATGCGCGGCACCTCATACTTATTCGCCTGACGCCAGACGGTCTCCGATTGCGGCTCGACGCCGCCGACCGCGCAAAACAGCGCGACCGCGCCATCCAACACGCGTAGCGAACGCTCGACTTCTACCGTGAAATCGACGTGACCGGGGGTGTCGATAATATTGATTTGCGTATCGCGCCACACGCAGGTCGTGGCCGCCGAAGTGATCGTGATGCCACGCTCTTTCTCCTGCTCCATCCAGTCCATGGTCGCGCCGCCTTCATGCACCTCTCCCATCCGGTGAACTCGGCCGGTATAAAAGAGGATGCGCTCGGTGGTCGTGGTCTTTCCGGCGTCGATATGCGCCATGATCCCGATGTTCCGAGTGTGTGCTAAAGCGTATTTGCGTGACATTTCTTAGGCAATTATGAATTAGGAATTATGAAAGGGATGAAACCTGCTTTCATCCTTCATCCATCACCTTTCTTAGAAGGCGCGCCCTTAACCAACGAGGGAGTGGCTTAGTTCGGAATTGGGCGAAAAGTGAACTCGGACTAACAAAAGCCACTCACACTTGGCGCAGTAAAGCCGAAAGTGCGCCTATAGGGAACGTAGCTTCTTGCGCAACCGTATGTAGCAGGCGAATTGAAGACGCTAACTACCTTCCTCGCCATAGTTGCCCTCTTTTTGCTCGATTGTTATGCCTTCCATTATCCGGCGGCCGTGGGAATCGATATTCTATCTCTCACGCTGCTCATTGCCGTGCCGGGCACCCTCGCGATTCGCGGGTTGAATGCCCGCTGCTCCCTTGGATGGTCCGAGCTTATTGTGCTAACCATCGGCAGTGCGGTGGGGTTTGGTATCCTGTCCATTTCAATCGTGTTGGCGCATCAACTCGATTTGGCCCACACGAATCTCATCGTTTGTCTTCTGCTTGGAATCATTACGGTCTCAGGGGTTGCAATCGGTTGGAAAATTCCTAAGCATGGCGAATCCTGGCTTCAAACACTCCGGATTATTTCCATCGTCGCTTTAGGCATCTTGCTTTGGTTCACATTTTATAATCTCCATCAGTTTCACTTCGGGCCGGACGGCAGCATTCACACACGGCAAGTGTTCGGAGTCGATTTGCCCTTTCTGGCGGGCGAAGTCCACGGTCTCCGAAATTTTGGCGTACTGCGGGACCTCCATCAAGCGGGGCAACCCTGGTATTATCATGACGCAACCTACCAAGTGCTCTCTTTCCTTCCGCGAGTACGAACATTAGAAGCCGTCGCATTTACCGCGCCCTTCGTGGGATATTTATTTCTGGCCCTTTCGATTTATGCTTTCTTTCGCCAGATCACAAAGAGCAGTTTGTGGGCAACGTTCGGGGTTCTCGGCTTTTTCCTGATCGGCCACTTCACCGGAACGGAAAAAGGAATTTACGATCTCAGCCCCTCGCTGTTATTTGGAACGTTCCTTCTCGTCACGACCCTCATCGCGCTCGATAGCTGGAAACTTGCTTCGAAGCGCGGAGCGTGGGTCATCGGGCTGATCCTGCTCTCGCTCGTTCTCGAACTCGAGCAGACGAAGCTGAGTAGTTTCCTGGTTCTGGCAGGCGCGCTCATCATCCTGGCACTTCTGCGAATCCGGCAGATGCCGCGCCATGCGGCTATGGTGCTTGGTATCGTTGCGGTCGGAATGGTGCTGATGCTTCGCCTCACAACGGAAGGTTTGTATATGCCAGCCGCGGACGCGCTGATCGGATTTCCGTTAATCGGATATGCAAAGGCGCTCTCCTCCTTCCTTCGAATTCCTCTGGCAGCCATCCTGCCGATTTTTTCCATATCGCACGTTGGATGGGACTGGCTGAAAATCATTCCCTATGTTCCACTTCATCTTGCGCGCGCCTTCCTGAGCGATCCCAGAAGTCTTGCAATCATAGTGATGCTCGTGCTTTGCGGTACTGCGCTTCGTCAAAGGCTTACCTCGGTATCCGTCCATGACTCCTGGATTGTCCTGGCGCTTCTGATTCCAATCGGCTGGATGCTACCCGTACTTTATACTCCGGCATGGTATCCGGTTGCGTTGACGTTTTATACACCTCTCGTAAGTATGGAGGCATCTCTCTTTGCGGCGCTGCTTGGAGTATGGCTTATCTCCTCGCTTCCAGACTCGCGTCGTCGTCGATGGGCGGCGGCAATCGTTGCGATACTATTTGCGATCGGAGTAGTACAAAATGCTCGATTCTATCTTGGCGATCGGCAAACGGTAGTCAATATTGTGCCGGCCTCGCTCGTGCGCGGGCTTCAGTTCCTTGAAGAGAATACTCCCGACACCACGCTTGTGGCAACCCGACGTTATGATTCTCGAATGAGCGACATCGCGAAGGAATCATATTACTGGTATGCTGCCATTTCCGGGCATCCAGTAGTCTCCGAAGGCGCGGCATCCGGCTCCCTGCTCGGAGGCGTTGCCGAAACCGATACCCTGCTTGGCCTCCATCCCGTGCCAGCCGCGAAAGCTCTCTTGCTCGACCGGCGCGCGCTGCTCGATACGATTTATTTTTCCCAGGATCCTCGCAGGATCGAGGAAAGCCTTCGAATAGCGCAGGTGCGTTTCATACTCGAAGACAAAACGATTGGGCAGCACCTCATGATTGACCCCAGTAAGTTATGCGATCTCATCTTCGAAGATGAAGGCTGTAAAATTTGGAAAGTCAGAAGTTAGCTCTCCAAAGAAGCTTTTTTCCAGTGAAGCAATTTATGAGACCTCCATCGCTGTTGCTTATCCCATGAAGTTTCTCCTTCTCGCAGCGTCGATCCTCGCTTTTGGATTACAACACCTCGGCCCTCGCAATTCTAACACTCATTCGGAGACGCATACCAATAGCGTTAAACTCCCCTTCTACCGCATCACCCACGCCGGCTCGCGGGATACGTCCTATCTTTTCGGCACGCTGCATTTGCTCGAATCGAGCTATGTCGATACACTGCCGCGGGTGATGAAGGCGCTTCACCGCGCGGATATTGTGATTGGTGAGTTAGTTATGGATAGCATCATGGGCGAT
>DASRZC010000042.1:0-16004 GCA_035686785.1 Kapaibacterium sp. (SeqCode) | reverse complement strand
CACGCGCGGATGCGAAGAGGAAAAGTCTATCGTCATTGGTTGTCGTTATCCATAGAATGTCACCTTCACTGATTTTTTGGGGAGGCCTTTGACTTTGCTCACTCCATTGCACTCGATCTCCAGTCGCGGCCATTCGTTTTGATTTCCAGGAAACCAGTTCTCGGCATCCGCCTTTTTGCTGTCCTCGTTTGGGTCCATATCTCCAATGGGTAAGGTATTGTGCCACTTTATGCTCTTCGGTGTGCGTGATATCGTTAGTGCTCCGCCCCTTTTGGGCTGCTGACTTTGATCGTTTGGAAATGATGATAATTTAGCTATCGGTTTTGCGCAATGATTGTAAACGTTGCTCGCCCCAATGATAAATCCGCGAACCCCGGCCACCACGACCCACTCGAAACATTCGTACCTCATTCGCGTCTGTTCGCGCAGTGAAGATGCCGATACCACAGGAATGCATTTGATCAATAGAAAAATGCTCGCCTGCATATTTCATAGCTTATGCTTGAATTCTTCGAGAGAGATACCTGCCTGATTAAGGATACTTCGGAATGTACCGGCTGGAAGAACCTTCCGATTTGCTGGGACGATAACGATGCGGCCAGTGCCGTCGCTGAATTTAGCGTGGGAACCCCGCTGCGATTTATTATGGAAGCCGAGCCGTTCTAATGCGCGAACGACCTCGACGGAAGAAAAGCGTTCAGGCATCGATCATCGTCGTGCCGGTTTCAACCGATTCGACATGGGAGAATTCCAAATATTCGCCATCCTCGAAATACAGTGCGACGGCTTCCTTCAAATTCTCGATCGCCTCTTCCCGCGTGTCGCCACATGAGGCAACCTCTACGTTCAGGCAATGCGAGACGAATTGGTCATCCTCTTTCCAAACAACATAGTTGATCTGGTGCATAATTATTCCTCTTAAAATGCAACACCCGAATTTTTCGAATGGGTTCCAACGGCAATAGCGGCGCGCTTAAACGTCGATCTCGAAACATTCATACCTCATTCGCGTGTGTTCGCGCGGTGAAGATGCTTTTGCGAAAGGAATGCGTTTGATCGATAGCAGAATGCAAAAAAATGGCGCGAGCCCGTTAACGGACTCGCGCCAAGTGAACTCTCTCTCGCGGTTATGTGAATTTAAAACTTACTGCCAATTCGACCCGTCGAAATAGAACGTCCGCGATCCGAGCGGCGTAACTTTTGCTTTCGTGCCATAGGTGGCGGAGTAATTCGGGTCTTGATTGATGACAACGATCATATCCCCCGTTGCCGGCGCGGCTGGCATGGTCAGCGCATAGTTGGCGCTGGCCGTCCCTGCGGTAATGATAAAGACCGGCACGTCGGACACGGTCACTCCGGCATTGGCTGATGCAGCCGTGGCGTTCGAGGTGGCAATAACATGTGCGGCGCTCGTGATACTTCCGCCGGAGGTAATATCGCCGGTGGTAGTGAGGCTCGCGAGCGTCCCCACGGAAGTCAGCGAAGAATTCACTACTCCGGAGCCAAGCGTATTACTGGTCAGCACATTGGTGCCGTTAATCGCATAAGCCGTCTGGGTATTGACCGAGGTAACGTACTGATCGCCGAGCTGGACGGTATAGTCCGAACTTGCGTAGGCATTATAGCCGATGGCGGTGGCGTCGGTACCATTTACGATGGCAGATACGCCGATTGCGGTAGCGCCGGTTCCCGAATAGATATCGGTGTTAGCGCCGATCAGCGTATTATTATCCGAAGTAGCGTCGTAACCGGCATACGTTCCAATGATGGTATTAGCCGAGCCTGTGGAATTAGACGCGGCGGCGCTGGCTCCAATGAACGTATTGTCATAGCCGCCATTATTGGTGGGGCCTGCTCCGTAGCCGATGAAGGTATTGGCCTGATCGCTCACACTGCTATTTCCCGCGGTCGCGCCAATGTAGGTATTCTCCGATCCGTCCGCGTTCGCAACACCGGCCTGCCATCCCGAAAAGGTATTGCCCGCTCCGGATGTGTTTGCGCTGCCCGCGTCCGCGCCCGCAAAAAGATTTCCCAGGGTCGAATTCGAGGCAAGCACCGTGGCGCCGCCAATCTGATACGCACCGCCCGTGGTATTGATGTTGCCGCCGGCCGCGAGGGTCGTACCGGCCGTGAAGGTCGTACCGACCTGACCGGAGCCATCAATATTGAAGTTCCCACCCGATTGCAGCGAGGTTCCGTTCGTGACATAGCGGGTACTCGTATACGTATCCACGTAATTCTTCGTCGCCGCGTCCTGCGGGGACGATGGATCGGCCACGTTGTGGACCTGATGGCTCGCGAGGTCCATTGCGGAATTCACGTAGAGACTGTCGAATGGCTGTATGGTAATGTCACCCGTGCTGGATGTGATGAGCATCGCCGCGTCCGCAAAGAGCGTGCGCGGTGAGGAAGTACCGTCCATATACATGGTCGATCCGGAATGGATCGATCCGGCAACGGTCACGTCGTGATCGAAGGTAGCATCCTGCGTTACGTGAAGCGTACCGCTAAATGTCTTTTGCCCGCCAACCGTCTGATCCGTCGTGAGGTCCATGTAGGTCCCCGAAAGATTTGGCACATCGGCCATGGCAATCGCCGCCTGTTGCCAGCCGCCCGAGCCATTGCCACGCAAAAATGTCGTTCCCGAGGAACCGCTCAAGCCCGTGCCGCCATTGGATGCGGGGACGGTGCCCAGCGAAATGTTCGGCGTGGCGCCACCCGAGGAAGTGAGCGGCGAGCTTGCCGAGACGGATGAAACCTTCGCGGCCTCGGCGGCCTCGGCGCGAGTGACTTCCGAACTAAGGTTCGTTGTCAGCGTCCCCTCTGCTGCATCGGCACGCGTGACTTCCGAACTAAGGTTCGTTGTCAGCGTCCCTTCTGCTGCTTCGGCACGCGTGACTTCCGAACTAAGGTTCGTTGTCAGCGTCCCCTCTGCTGCTTCGGCACGCGTGACTTCCGAACTGAGATTCGTTGTCAGCGTCCCTTCCGCTCCTTCGGCGCGACTGATTTCGGTATTCAAATCTGCGGCGCTGGCCGCGCCCAGGTTTGTGAGGGCTCCGGAAGCCGAGGTCGCATCGGTGCCGCCATGCGTGACCGGCAGCGTGCCGCTGACTTCCGAGCCAAGCGCAACAGCGCCGGACGAAAGATTCGTGCTCGTCCCCGAGCTGTGAACGACTCCCGAAGCAAGCTGCGTATTGATCGATCCTTTCGCCGTCAGCGTCGAACCGACTTGCAACGTTGTGCCGATCACGCCCGAACCGCTAATGTTGAAATTGGCGGGGGATTGTTCGGACGTTGAATTATTGATGGAAACTGGTGGGCCGAGCGGCTGAAGACCATTCTTGCCTTCCTGCGAACTGCTCGCCGTATCGCCATAAAGCAGGATCGCATTGGCCACGGGATCGAACGAAGCGTGAAGTCCATTGCTCGTTACGATATTAACATCCGTTCCTCTTCCGGTGACGCGGGAGCCATTGACCGAAAGGGAGCCGACGTAATCGGCGGCGATCTTGTTTTTGGTGATCGCGTTATCGGCGACGTTCAGCGCGTATGCAGTAGCGCCGAGCGCGGCGAGTGGCCGCATAATTGACCCTTCCCCGATTTGGACGCCAAGCCAAAGCGGGCGGTCCAGAGTCGCGGAGGGTGGCAGCGGATTCGATCCCGCGCCAAGCATGAGATTGAAAACTCCGCCCGCCAGTTGAGTGTTGAAATTATCGGCCCACAGCTCTTGTGTTCCGCCGGAATCCGCATAGAGATGGACCCGAATAAGATACGGCCCATCGCTGGGCGCGGAGCCGTCGGCGCCACGCAGGACGCCCTGATAAGAAATCGCCTCCCGCGAGGAAGTCGATTGAGCGAACGTGGAATTCCACGCTCCGCTCGTGATCGCGAGACAAAATAATCCCACGAACAATGCATGATTGATGTGTTTCATTTGTGTGGCAAATTAAAGTGGCAAAAGGCCGGCAATGATCCTGGACGATTCACATCGCCGAGATGCCATCGTTTCCGATGCGTTCGGCCGGTCAGGGAGTGGCGCGAAAACGGTAGGGTTCCCGAACTCGTATCGTCGCCGTGGCCTCTGCTTCCCGAGGCTCCTCGTTGCCGATGCGAATTCGTGCCGCAATTGGACAGGTATTCATCATCATGCGACGATGCAAAATACCATGGCAATAAACTAAACTGAAGTCCGACTGGCGGGGAGTATCTTTCTCTACGCACGGTCACTCTCTACACAAATATACATCATTAAAATCACGAAAGCAATAGCTTCGGCAAAATAAATGCTCGAAATATCGAAAAGTGCTTAAAATAGCCCAAAATCACATAAGAATTCATACAAAAAAAGCCCGCGCCGCGGCTTTTTTCCTTCGAAACGTGCCGGGTCAGGGAAAACCCGGTGGCTTTTTCCCGCTACCGGCCTTCGACGGCAACTTTTCCTAAAACGACCGTTCGGGTGCCGCCCGCATCCCCCACGATAGAATAAATTCCCGCCGGAAGGCTCGATACATCGAGCGTGGCTCCGCCACGAGCGTCTAACCTGCCGCCCAGAACCTCGCGTCCCAGCATGTCGAAAAGACGAATGATGGAAGAAGGCGTTCCGGAACTAATAGTAAACGAACGCGTCGCCGGATTTGGATAAATGGATACCGGAGCAATGCTTGGCGTTGGCAACGCAACTCCAGACGGACTCGAAACGAACCGATATATCACAAGACTGTCGTTATGCACGGCCGTAATAAATCCATGCTGAGCATCGGGCCAAATCATTCCTGTAATTGTATCGGCGGTCACGCTCGGATCGGCACACCAGGTATGTCCGTCATCCGGGGAATACGAAACGGTAGTAGCTCCGGCTGGATGTAGAAGTGCCCAAAGCTGGTTGGGTGCTGGTGCGGCCAATGCTTCAATGACCCCGCTGCCCAACGTGGAGTCGATGCGCCAGGTCACGCCATCATCCGTCGTTTCCGCGAAATCGTCTGAAAAGGGCGTTGGTTTCATCCACGAATAGCCGTGCCAAGCAAACAAGACATAAAAACGCCGAGGGTCGGGAGTTTGCGTAATCGAGCTGAAGCCATAGAAGGGCGGGATCGAATCCAAAATCGTGTCCGACGACCATGTATTGCCCGCGTCGGTAGTATGCTCCATGATATTGCCAAAGGTATCCCACGGAACTTCTTCATACGATACCCAATATTCCGAAGTATCTAAGAAAACGGCATCGATAAAACTACCGGGCGCGTTTCCAATCGTATAAAAATGCCTCCCGGAATCCGTTGTACCAACGGTATATAAGAAGTCAGAAGAAATCGCCCTACCCCTCGCGGCGGAATACATCTTTATAAAATACCAATATGTTCCAAACACAAACGCGTTGGTGTCTATTTCCCACGTGAGGCCGCCATCGTGCGTGGCATCTATCCACCATTCCTTAGCATAGCAATAGGCATTCATAGAGTCCGGCATGGACGCCGATTGTGGCGAAGAGGAAAAATCCCAGTACATGCTGGCACCAGACTGGGAGGGTCCATCATAGATCGTAATGAAATGCCATGTTGCACCACCATCGGTTGTTCTTAGAACGCCATTTCCGCTATTTCCACGGCCATATAGATTGGAATCGACGAAGATAATAATGTGATTGGAATCGGAATACGTCACATTAACAAAGCTCCATCCAGCCGGAACGACATAGGAACGCTCCCAATGGCCGGGAATCTGCGCCGAAAGATTCCCGGCTGCAAAAATAAAAACCAAAAGCAGGACAGCGATAAGCCGGCCCGCTCGCGAAATGCCGCGCGGATGGTCAAACCGAGATTGTTTCCGTGCAGGTTGTGCCATCGGCAAAGTGGAATGTAATTTCGTAGAGCCTGCCCGGCGTGCTGGTGCATACATTGATTATTAGTTCCGAATTGTTCGGCTGGAGGGAGGCTGGCCAGAAAGCGGGCTGTCCCAGCGCGGGACTAATGCCGACTGGAATCGTTGAATCGCACTTGGTTGGAGTCGTCGGGTTGCAGATCCACTCCGTATCCGTGCTTTTATTGAATGCGCAAAAATTAGTGCATGCTCCTTGTGTGTCATTAATATCGATTGAATTGATTACGCAATCGCTCTGATTCACGATATTGAGGTAGAAGCAATTGCATGATCCACAGTTGCCGACGGTGGGATCAGAGCACGGATCGCCCACCGGCTTATAATTGAGTAAGAACATATGAATGCTATCGCAGCCGCATCCGGTGTGTATTTGCGCTTTTGCGGTAAGCGATATTAAAGAAATGCTCCCAAGAACGACTGCGAATATCATTCCCGCTTTTAAAGAATTTTTTAGTATCATAATTTTTTCTCCGATGTGCCTTGCGCTAAGTTTCATTCTTTCGCGCTCGGCGGGTGAAAAGAGGATCGCGGGCGTCAGAATTGTGGGGTGCTCGTAATTCTTTCGCCTCAATGTACAACATTTTTGGCATGAGCGCAAGAGCTTTCGTAGGGAATGCTTGCTATCCCCAAAAACTGGCCAATATTCCGCGCAACTTTGGGGTACGATGTGTGTTCCAGTGGGAGATGGGGACCCTCGAACTCGATCGAACGATGGATAAGCGATCACTTTTGGATGAGCGATCTTCCGACACGCATCATCGCGGCAGGATTGCATGTGACCGCGAGCGGGAAAACGCGGAAGACCTCGCGCTCTTCCGCGAATTCCTCGCCGGGCGTGTAGCGCAAACTTCCGTTTGCGATTCCCCCACGGAGTCGCAAACTGAAGTTTGCGCGACACGGGGAAACCGCCAGCCGCATGAGCAATTCTCTCGAGAGGCCTTTACAAAAATTTATCTCCGGTATCGCGAGCGCGTCTATGCCTATGCGCTGCGAGTACTTTCGAACGAGCAGGACGCGGAGGATTTATTCCAGGAGGTTTTCTTTCGCGTGTATACGCGGGCCGAAAGTTTTACGGAAGAAAAAAGTTTGGGCGGCTGGATTTTTACGATCGCGCACAATCTTTGCCTGAATAAAGTGCGCGACCGTAAGCCGCAGGAAGACTTGAGCGACCTTGTGCTTCCGGTGCGAGACACTCCGGACTCGGGCGAAGACTGGCGGGAAGTGATCGCGCGCGCGATGTCGCTGCTGCCCGTCGAGTATCGCGAGATCATCATCCTGCGGGAATACGAAGGCATGAGCTACGCGGAGATCCGGGAGGTTTTGCATACCACGATCCCTTCGATCAAGAGCCGGCTCTACCGCGCGAAAGGGAAACTTCGAGAATTATTGGCTCCGTATTATAAGGAGAATTATCGGTAAGAAGCTTTATGACACTGAACGAACGCATATTAGATTTTCTGGATGGCTCGCTTCCGGCGGACGAGGAAGCGGAGCTTCTGCACACCCTCTCGGTCTCACCCGAAAAGCGTGGCGTGCTGCGCGACTTCATGGAGCAGCGCGCGCTCTTCGCACACGACGGCAAAACGCTCTCGGTGCCCTACGAAGCAGAGCAGCGCCTCTGGACGCGCCTCGACATGATCGCCCACGATCAGGTGATGCCGGCCGAAGAATTCGCCGGCGAGGCTTCCCGGACCGAGCCGGTCCTCCTGCCGGTCGAAGCGCCGGAAGGCGGATTCTTTGCAAGCACTATTCGCGGCGCGCGCACCATGGCCAGCGCCCTTACCTTGTTTGCAGGGATTGGAATTGGATATTTTGCCGGCACTCATACGACAACGGCGTCCAATCCATTGGCTAAGGCTTCTTCGTCCCCCGCACCTACAGTTTCCGCGGCTTCTACTATAACAACGTTCCGCGGCAATCGCAGAATAGTTCACAGCACTTCGCACGCCAGTCTTGTTCCAAGATTGGCGGCGTTGCCTGCTCCCGAAATAATGATACCGTCTCTGACCGATGAGTCCCATGGGTCCTATCCACCGATAGGGACATCGTTGCGCGAGCCAATGATTACGCGCATTCCGGCGCGGAGCATGCCCGCCATTGCAATGACGGATATTGGCGGCGATAGTGGCGGCATCACGCCGAGATTTCACCAGATTCGAACGTCGAGGGAAGCGCGAACCGCTTCCTTCCTCGATCGCTTTGAATTTCGCGTCAACGAGAGCATCGGCCGGGAGTTCCCAAACACGATCGCGACCAATATTTCCCAGCCCTTTATCACAAACACTTCGGCATCCGCTTTCTTCCAGGTGCTGCCGCATTCGAATGTGCTGTGGGCGGGCGCGGGATATGGCACCGCGAATGTAACCGAGAAGCAGTTATACGTCGCGCCCGGCGACCCCATGGATCCTTCTCAGCAAGTACTCGCCGCGGATACCGCGCACGCCCAAACCGGCTACGTTGCCGGAATGGTCGAGCTTCGGCTGCCCGCGTTTACAAACAGCCTCGGCGGCGATGTGGCGGACCTTACGTTCGATGCCGGCTATGGCGTGGCAAGCCTCGGGCGGATGATGTTCGGAGAAGTCGGTCTCCATTACAATATCACGGAAGAGGTTGGAGCCATTTGCGGAGTTCGCCTGCTCCAGTTCCGTTATGACCTGAGCAGCCAAAAGGCGGCGGCGATTCAATCCGGAGCAAGTGGGCTTGCCATTTCGAACGCCGTGGCTGCCGCCGGCCCGAGCTTCAACACCGAACTGAACGCGGGACTCTTCTTTCATTTTTAATCGCCATGCAACCGAACCGCATTTTCAGAAGGACGATAGGGACGGCTGTCATTGGCCTGCTCTCCGGGATGACGATGCTTGCCTCGATCTCGATGCTTTTCGGCTGCGCGGTGAACGATGCGACGCCCGCGCCACAGGCAACGGTGAAAAGCAATTTCTTCCCGCTCGATAACGGCCTGCTTTATACCTACCGGCGATTCAATAATAATCGTTACGACACGCTCCGACTTCTGCTCAATATCGGGCAGCCGCCTTTGACCACGAATACCCTTCTGAACACGGCCACGAACCGTCCGTACTATTACATTGGCTTTGCGCGCGACGCGGATAACAACCTCGCCGCGATGCTTTCGACGGACACCTCTTCGCTGATGGCGCTCGATGGAACCCTGGAGCAGGGCGCAACCTGGGTAGCCGATGATATTAATCGAATTCATGCCACGGTCATCACGCAATATGATGATTATTATCTTCCACTTCGTCAGCAGGACTACGCCGACGTCCTCGAAGTAGAATATCACCGGGATGGAGACCCTCCGGGTAATTATACACTCCGCTTTTTCGCGCGCGATCATGGGCTGATCCTCGAGCGCCAGATCGTCACGCCCGAAACCGAAATCGCCAGTCTGCAACTTCTCAGCATCCATAATAATAATTAAGGAAGATCTTATTAAGTCCGGATCCCTGCATTCGCGGGGGGATGACGGGGCTAGGATTCATGGGCGCGAAGCGCCAAAAAACGAAACATTCCTGTCATTCCCGCAAAAAGCATCGCCGGCGATGCTTGCGGGAATCCAGATTTAGATTTAATCCAAGATTCCTTTAGAATTACTATCGTTACTTTGGGGTTTGGAACGGTTATCTATCTAATACCTAATTGAAACGGGATTCCCTCGTGCTGCGCGTGATTATCTTCGTTGCGATGAGCGCGATCTTTTTTTTATTCCTGAAGATCACGGAGCGTAAGATTCCGCATGGTATCGCGCCGGACACAACGTATCAGCGCAGCGCCGAGGGCACTGCCCAGCCGACCGCTAAATGACGTTTTAGGATACGGTACTGTCCTGAAAGATTTGAATGAGTCCTTCCTCTATTTCTTCATTCGTAATTCATAATTTGTAATTGGACCTTTATCTCGGCATTATGTCCGGCACGAGCCTCGACGGGATCGACGTGGCCATCTGCCGTTTTGCGCCGCCAGCGATTACGTTAGCCGGTTTTTATTCGGCGGAGTGGCCGGTGGCGCTCCGCGACACGCTGATGAACTTCGCTACGGCGGAGCGCGTGAACCTGAACGCTCTTACGCGAACCAACTTCCAGCTCGCCCACGAATATGCTCATGCCGTAGAGGCGGCTATAACTCAAGCGGGAATTTCGCCATCGAGCATTCGCGCGATCGGCCTGCATGGGCAGACGCTCCGGCATCTTCCTTTCCCACCCATGCCCTCGACGTTGCAGCTTGGCTCCGGCGCCGCGCTCGCCGCAATTTCCGGAATCGACGTAGTGAGCGATTTTCGTTCCGCGGACATGGCGGTGGGCGGCCAGGGCGCGCCACTCATGCCAATGTTCGATTTTCAATTCCTCCGTAACGAACATGTGGATGATCGGTCATCCGCGGACCGGCTCATCGTAAATATCGGCGGCATCGCGAATGTGACGTGGCTTCCCAAGAACGCGCGCGAAGAAGACGTTATCGCGTTCGATTCCGGGCCGGGCAACATGCTGCTCGATTGGATAACAAAGCATTATTTCGATCTTCCATTCGACCGCAACGGCGAACTCGCCCGTTCTGGAACGATCGATGAAACCGTGTTAAGCGAATTACTTTCGCATCCCTATTTCAACACCGCGCCGCCGAAATCGACAGGCCGCGAATTGTTCTCCGAGAAATTTCTGAAGGATGTTGTCGCAAGCATTGCGGATGGCAGTCTATCGCCAACCGACGCGCTTGCCACGCTTACGGAATTAACCGCTCGAACTATTGTGGGAAGCCTCCAATTCGTGGGCCGGAAATCCGAGCGGGTCGAAATGATCGTAAGCGGCGGCGGCGCATTCAACGATTATCTCTTGGAGCGCATCGCCGCTAATGCTGCGAATGCAGGGGTATTCACATCCGAAACCTATGGCATTCCACCGAAAGCAAAAGAAGCGATTGCGTTCGCATTCTTCGCCAAAGCCTTTATCGAGAATATCCCGATTCATCTTCCCACGACAACGGGCGCGCAGAGGCAAGTGACACTGGGAAGTTTATCGCGCGGAAAAAACGTAATTTCTGATTAAAGAACCCCTGATTACGTTACATTCCCCGTCATTGCGAGGAGAAGAAAGCGACCGAAGGGCTTTCTTCGGGCCCGAGGAATCGAGGGAAGCAATCCATTGATTTTACAACGGATTGCTTCGTCATGTTCGGCTCCCTTCGCAGGAGCGATCATGCGGGTCGCCGAACGTTCCTCGCAATGACATCGTAAAAGACTTGGTCTTCCTTGAGTGTCTTCCTTCTGAATTTCAATTTCGAAAGCATTACAAAATTATTTCGAAAAAATTTTTCGAATTTCTTGCATTCACCGAAAGGAAGTGTTATATTGAGAAATGAGATGCATGCATGATGATGTTTAGGAATTGTGGATAAGTTTGAAACGCCCGGTCTGGAGTACCGAAAATGTTTTGATTCGTGAGATTTCAAGTTGCGAACATTGGAAGCGATGTGAAGAAAATCGCTTTTCGGCGCAATGGAAATAATCAAAAAGAGTTTTTTAATCTGAACGTGACTCGCCACGGCGAGTGTTTGTTTCCTGTTACTTTACTATGACGAGGACCGAGTTCTCCATAAATAATCGAACGGCCTTCCCCGCCGCGCGGTTATCCACGAATACTGAAATTGTAATTCCATTCCGCGCGGATTCATCGTCGCACATTCCGGCATCTTCCGAGATGCCGATCGAGGATGCGAGCCTGACCCAGGGGTCATGGTCCGCGCGGCAAACGCATCCCATCGGGGAGTCGCTTGCGCAAGCGGTGATGCCCCCTGCCGGTATCCTGATCGACGTGGCTGAATCTACCATACAGAGCGAAACCTTCGCTGGCGGCGATTCCCTTGCAAATGGCATGGAGGATCATATCGCCGCGTTCGCCGTACAAAACGCGCAACGCGCCGAGGCCAATGCCTCGGAAGCCTCGCAGGCGATGCTACATGTGGCTGCGCGGCAAATTTGGGGAATGTGCCTCGAAACGATTCGTCCGCAGCTCAGCGCGCAAACGATGCGCACCTGGTTCGAGCCGCTCGAAGCCATCGCGCTCGAAGGCTCGGAAATAACATTGCGCGCGCCGAGCAGCTTTTTCTGCGAATGGATCGGCGAGCACTACCAGGACATCCTCGAGCAATCATTGCGCGTGGTGCTGGGGCCACATGCACGGTTCCGCTTCGAAAGCTCGAGCGAGATCGAATCGGTCAATACCAAATTGGAAGCCGCGACCCCCATTAAGAGCGAAGAGTTAAGAGTTAAGAATGAATCCGCCGCGGCGGAAAGAATTAAGAATGCGGGATATAATCCGGCGCCGTCGCGAGTACAAGCTACGCCGGCTCCTTCTACTCCGAACTCGTCCCTCTTAAATTCTAACTCGATGAGGCCCGCTCCCTTTGGCTCGCAAATGAATGGAAAGCGCCCGGTCATGGAGTCGAATCTGAACCCGCGTTATACGTTCGATACCTTCATTCGCGGCGAGTCGAATAAATTAGCATACGCGGCCGCGATGGCGGTCGCCAATAATCCCGGCGGTACACGCTACAATCCGCTTGTGATTTATGGCAATGTGGGCCTGGGGAAAACACACCTCATTCAGGCCATCGGCCACGCCTCGGTGATAAAATTTCCAAACGCGAAAGTGCTCTACACTTCGAGCGACCGGTATATGGTGGAATTTGTCGATTCCATTCAAAACGATCGCATCAATGAATTTCAGTCGCTCTATCGCTCCGTCGACATCCTTATTATCGACGACGTTCAGTTCTTCGCCGGAAAAGAGAAAACGCAGGAGATCTTTTTTCATACGTTCAATATGCTGCGCGAATTAGGAAAGCAGATCATCCTGACTTGCGACCGCCCGCCGAAAGAACTCAAAGATATTGACGACCGGCTGCTCAATCGACTCCAGTGGGGCCTCACGACCGACATCGGCACCCCCGACCTGGAGACGCGCATCGCCATTCTTCGCCACAAAGCGATTGCCGATGGCATCGAGCTTCCGGGCGAGGTGATCGAGTTCATCGCCGCAAACGTCACGTCGAATATTCGTGAGCTGGAAGGCTGCCTGATTTCGCTCCTGGCCATGTCCTCGCTCGAAGGCAAGGAGCCGACGCTCGAACTTGCACGCGAGGTGCTCCGCAAAGTCGCGCGGCGCGCAACACCGATTATTTCGATCGAAGCCATCCAACGCACCGTCGCTCGGAGGCTCGGCATCGAGGAAGAATTATTGCGTCACAAAACACGCAAGCAGGAAGTGGTGCTGGCGCGGCAAATGGCCATGTACCTCTGCAAGGAAATGACGAATCATTCGCTGAAATCCATCGGCTTCCATTTTGGCGGGCGAGATCATTCGACCGTTATCCATGCGATCCAGACCATCCAGGAGGACATGAAGCTCGAACCCCTGCTCGCCAAGCGTATCGATGATCTGCGCAAGCAAATCGAGATGATGCAGTGAAGGCCGGCAAGCTCTCACCCGATACTTGCAGGGGCGCGTGGGTAAAGCACCCCCCGCAAGTAAGCTTTTAGTGCTGTACCGAAAACTGCACGGCCTTGTGCAAGCCTTGCGTTTGAAGATCGGCATAATAAGTGCCGCTTGGAAGATTCGAGCAATCGAGTTGGAGGCACAGGCCAAGTTCCGCATCCGGCGTGGCATCATAAAGTTTGGCGACGGCCACGCCCATTTCGTTTACCACATCGACGGTTGCTGGAATACCTTGTTGCAAATCCGCCACGCATATCTTCACCGTGCCGCGCACCGGATTCGGATGGACGGTGACATCGAGGCTCGTCATATCGCTGATGGCCGTTGGATGCTCGGCGCGCTTTTCGGCGGGCTGGGATGTGGAATCCGTATCCATGACGGTCACGTAATACCGTTCGATAGAATTAGTCGTATCACCCCGTTCGGCATCCATCGAAAGAAAAACGGAATCCGTCGATGCGCCGCAGGGAACCATATAGCGCGCTGTATCCGCTTCGATTCCCGATGTTACGCCGGGCCAGAAGATGGAAGACCTCGTCACGATCATCGAGTCAACGGTACCAGCCCACGAAGAATCCACCGCGTGGCGAAGCAAGAGCCGAAACATGACATAATCGCTGGTCGAGCGAAGCGAATCCTGGATTATCGTAAGACCGGTGGTAATGGCGTTTCGAGGTATTATGATCGAGTCACACGCATTCACGGTAAAGATGTTCGATGTTTCCACGTTGGGAATTTGTTCAGGATTCGTCCAGGATGCCGCAGGGCCGCTTAGCGAAGGGCTGGGGGTATTCCAATTTAGCGTCATTGGCGGTCCCGAGGGTGGAATTAAATGTGGAGGAGGATAACCAACAATCGCAATGGTATCGCAGCCCAATCCTCCCGTATATAGCACAGCATTCGGATATATGAACCGCCTTTTGATGCGAGGCATATATCCATTTGTAACCCGGACGGGACTAATCATATCGCCCGTGGCAATCCATGTAATCGAGCGTCCCACGGAACCACTATCGGGCCACGGGCCTACATCGCCGGTATGTTGAGGAATCGAAGGTTCATACCCGTTCTCGTTTAGAGAAAAGTAATGCCAGTTAGGTGTCCAACATTCTGCTCGAAGAATACTTCCATCCTGATATAAGAGGCGAATCCAGTCATGGGACGTATCGGAAGGCGAAGCGAATTTATAGTCCCATCGCCGGTCTTCAATACTCGGCTGTGGGTAGTGATACCCTGTGATGCCGCCACCACGGAAAACACTATAAGCCCCCCAGGAACCGGGATAAACGGTCGGAGAGAAACCCTCGTGACGTGCCCGAAGAACAGGCAAGTAACTGCCAACGCCACCGCCTCCCGGCCCTATAATGACCCAATCTATTTTGGATTCCCACGCCACCTGATCGTGATAAAAGCTATCGTAGGCTAGGAGTGTCCACGGAAAGGGTGGAACCACGAGCCAACCAGCATATTCATAGGTGCCTCCGAGCGCGATGGAAGGATGCACGTTATCGCAGGCGCCGAGGCCGTGCGAAATATCCAGTGGCGGCATGCTCGGTGAAAAGCGGGAGGGAAGATTGGCGAAGCGTAAAAAATAAATTTGATGGGTGCCAGGAGTGGTTGTATCCTGCTGCCAGACCAGATGGACGTTAAACGGTTCGCCCCACACGGGGCGCGAAGCCAGCGATGGAAACAGCGCCTGCGATATCGAACCATCGAGGCGGGTGATGTCGAACCACAGCGGATAAACGAGACCCGCATAGGACGAAGCGGCGGGCGGTGTTACGAAGACCTGTCCATAAATTACGCCATTCGGCCCTCCGGGAGCAACCTGATGCCGGCCCGCCGCGATAAGCCAACTCGTATCGTCGATTGGCGTTATGACTGGGGTGACTAAACTATAGTCCGCCGTATTATCGGGATAAATGGTATCGAACCGCACGATCTGCCATGCTGAATCGGGAGCCTTGCGATAGGCGGCGGCGATATGGCCGATACCAGAGGCATCCTGAAACCAATATGTGAGCGCGACCGAAGTATCGTTCGGCCCGGCGGAAATCGATGGCCGCGCGCAAAAATGTGTGGTGTCCAGCGCCTGCTCGTAGCCCGTGATGATGTTATCGCCGCTCGAAGCATCGGGAGAACCGCCAAAGGTTGAGCCTGCAGCGGGATAAGAGACGTAGAGGTGATGGTTCCGAGTGTAACAGACGACGTCATGGGTTCCGCGTTCGATCTCGGCAACACGGCGGCCATTGTTGAAGCAAAATTCCGACTGCGTGGATTTGCCAGAATCCGTTCCCGTTCGTGCCGACACGTTCACGGCGATTCCTGGCTCGAAATAAAGAAACTTTGCATCACCCGGTTTGATATAGACGGCAAAGGAGGAATCTTTATCCAAAAGCCAGGTGGAGTCAGGATGCCACAGGTCGCGGACGACATAGTAGATATGGTTCGAAAACGCAGGGTCGCATTTCGTGAGATCGAGCTTGAGGTACACTTTGCGGACATCGATGTCGCCCAAGGTTGGGTGCATCTTGCTGATTGAATCGAGGCCGTGGTTATAATAGTTCAGATCGGACGTATCACGCCCTGGCCAGCAGCGGGGATTCACCACCAACGCAG
>DASRZC010000041.1:0-33474 GCA_035686785.1 Kapaibacterium sp. (SeqCode) | reverse complement strand
AATCCAGCGGCGGCCGAGCGATTCTACCACCTTGCCGGACTCGGCAGTTCCGAGGGCGATTCGACGAATACGTTCCCCTATCCCACCGCCATTCTGCTCGTGCCGGATACCTCGCACGCCCGTATTGTCGTCCGATTTCCGGGACTTGGAATGCTCGGCCTTCACACCGATACCGTCCGCGAGCCTTCCTTCACCGCCGGCGATACGCTGTTGGGCTATGAATCCACCAGCCCGCTGTTTCTCCTCACGTTTCCGAAGACGCAGTATTTTCTCTATGTCGATGTCTGGTCCCGCAATGGAAAAAAACTGCTGGACTCGCGGCCGCTCGAATACAACATGAATGTCGAAGCCTACAAAACCGCGCGGCTAACTTACGTCCACGATCCGACCACCGGCATGGGCAGCCCGACGCTCCGGCGCCGCTTCCAGCCCTCGCTGCTGCCGTTTTCGATCGAGACGAATCCCGGCTGGGCCGCGACCGAAACGCTCGATTCCAGCATGACCTACGCCCTCATTTTTCGAGATCCCACGCAGCCGGGCAAGCTCGAACTGTCGCTGACGATGCGGCCAGCGCTCGTCGGCGTCGTCGATTCCGGCATGTGGCGGAACTTTAAGCAGAAAGCGGAAATGGCCTTCGGCGCGCACGGCATCGCAACGCGAAGCATCGGCGATTTCCAGATGGATGACGTCCCCACGCGCCGATTCATCAAGGCCGGCTACGAGTTCGTTTCGAAAAACGCCGATAGCACGCTCGATTACGTTGCCGCCTTCCTCACGCCGCGCGCCATCCTGCTGCTGCTCGCCCCACTCGACGATCCGAACCAGCAGCTACAATTTCAATACTTCCAGGCCATCGCCCGAAGTTTGAAACTGGAGTGATCGCCGGAACGCCACTAAAGCGGAACACCGGGTGCGCGCATTTTTTCGGGTAAAAATACCGGCTCCTCATTTTTTCCAAATATTCTACATTGGCCTTTGAGCCACGGTTTTTTAGCACCTTCTGAAAACTATTTTTAAGATCAACGCGCATTTGTGCTTCATTAACTATAGCGTTTTTGAGCCAAAGTCGCCATTTTAAAAAGTGTGGTAACTTTTCGTATCGCTTTTTTATGGGGTAGTTTAAAAACATAAGAAAACGGTTGCTCATCGAAATCAAGCCGATTTCGCCACCCCTTTCATAATTCATCATTCATAATTCATAATTGCCCGATGGGTGCTCATCATAGTCCCTACTAACATACGCAATGCAAAAGCAAAAGTCGAGCGATCCCGAAAGATTTTTGAAATTTTTTTCGCACTCTCTCTCGTGTGCATGGAAGCGCCTGCTTCCGTGGCCCCTCACCGGGAAGCAGGCGCTTCCCGGTACACAAGCAGGTAGCCCCGGCATGATCGGGCGGGAACCGGCGTGCGCGGATTTTTTTAAGTGCCAGTGGCCCGGCGGGGCGGCACAATCCGCTTGGGCGGGAAGCCGCCCCCAAGTGGCAGAGCCGTCCTGAGTTTGCCGAAGAATTACTCGTAGCCCAGAGCCTACTCTTCCGCTTGAGTCGCGGGTAAAGGGAGCGGAGCAATGGCTGGCACGTTTCTCACACCTTATTAGCGTATCATGTTAAAACTAAGAGTATCATGTTAAAACAGTTTGCAGACGGGAGGTTTACGGCCAATGGGATCGATTTTGAAGAACAAAGCCGATTGGCATGTTCTCTGGTTGCCTCATACGACCTTTTTATAAGCCAGTGTCAGGAACGAAATTTCACGCCCACATTTAATCTCTATACACTCTGGGAAGATTGCCAGAGTGGTTTGGCCATTGCCAGATCAATGAATGCGAATTAAGAGAGGCTAAAAGTTTTACAACTTGAAAGCCCTGCGGGAGCAGGCAAAAAGTCGCAACTAATACTCAATCTCTCACCGAAGAAGCCGCGCCCGCAACTGCGCGGTTTTTTTTTGCATTGAATCTAAAACCACCGGGGGGGGCGGCACAATCCGCTTGGGCGGGAAGGTGGAAATCGGTGAAAGCTCCGTTAGGAGCAGCCCGTTTGTAGAAACGAGATTTTTTTGAGCGATCAAGCTTCGTCAGGAGCGGCCCGAGAAAAGGTCGCTCCTGACGGAGCCTGGGAATTCTAATTCGAAACGATTCTACAAACGGGCCACGCCTACGGCGTTGTATGGGTTCCCATCCCAAAAATCCTATCCATCCCATAAATCCAGGTTCAGACAATGGGTGAGGGCCGGCGTGCGCGAATTTTTTAAGTTCCAGAGGCCCGGCGGGACGGCACAATCCGCGCGGCGGTCTGAACTGGGATGCGTGGAATGCATGGGATGAATGGGATAAATTCCCATCTCAAAAATCCCATGCATCGCATAAATCCCAGTTCAGACAATGGGCGTGGGGCCGGTTGCACGGATTTTTTTAAGTGCCAGAGAAACGGAGGGACGACACAATCCGCGCGACGGGAAGCAGAGCTTAATCCTGCGTTCTCTATCTGTGCTTTATAGAGTAAGATACCTTTCCGCGTGTCTTCGCTTATCGTTTCGTCTGCGAGTCGGTTGAGAATTTTTTGGGGAGGAGCGAGTCTCATCCTTCCTAATTCATCATTGCCCACTATGGTGCCAATCAGAATCCACAAATCGCCCTGAGCCTGTCGAACGGTTCACGCCAGCACCAACTCGATCGGGCAATGGTCGCTGCCAAGGATGTCGGGATAGATCGCGGCATTGCGGACTTTGGGCATGAGGCCCTCCGTCACCATGAACATATCGATGCGCCAGCCGATGTTGCGCTCGCGGCTGTTGCGGAAATTATCCCAGTAGGTGTATTGCTCCGGCGCCTGATTATAAACGCGGAAGGCATCGATGTAGCCCATGTCCGTAATCTTATCGAGCCACGCGCGCTCCTCGGGCAAAAAGCCGGACTGCTTCGACCACTCCACCGGCCGCGCCACGTCGATCTCTTTATGGGCGGTATTGTAATCGCCGCAGATAATTAGCTCGCGGCCATCCGAACGGCGTTCCTGCCACTCTTCGAGCAGGTGATCGTAAAAATCGAGCTTGTAGCGCACGCGTTCCGGCCCGCGGCCTCCATTGGGGAAGTAAATATTGTAGAGAATAAAATCTTCGTAGTCGGCGGAGATAACGCGGCCCTCGCAATCGAAACGCGCCGCGCCACATCCGGCGGTAACGCGCTCCGGTTTTGGGCGCGTGTAAATCGCAACGCCGGAATAACCCTTTTTTTCCGCGCTCGCGAAATGGGAATTATATCCCTCGACCTCGCGCAGTTCGGCATCCAATTGATCGGGCATGGCTTTCGTCTCCTGCAAGCACAGCACATCGGGCGCCTCACGCTTTAAAAAATCGAGAAAGCCCTTGCGCTGCGCCGCGCGAATGCCATTGACGTTCCAGCAAAGAATACGCATAGTGTTGGCATTCATGTCGCGATCGAGCGAAATCGTTTCCGAGTATTACACCGGCACCTTCAGGTCACCGGGAGAGAGATTTATTCTCCTCGATTGTTGTTCCAACACCTTCATCCATTTTTAGACGTCGCAATACTCCTCTCGGAGTTAGTTTTTAGCCATCATGTGGATCGTTCGGCTTGCGCTGCGCCGCCCGTATTCGGTCGCGGTCGTTTCGATTTTTCTCATCATCATGGGCGTGCTCTCGATCGAGAGCATGCAGACCGATATTTTCCCGACAATCGATATTCCGGTCGTCGCCGTGGTCTGGAATTACAACGGGCTTTCGGCAACGGACATGGAGCGGCGCGTCGTCCTGCTCGATGAGCGCGCGCTTTCGACGACCGTCAACGGCATTTCGCGCATCGAAAGTGAATCCATCAACAGCCTTGGGTTGATGCGTATTTATTTCGAGCCGGGCACGGATATCGGCGCGGCGATCGCTCAGATTTCGGCGCTCGGCAACGTCATTGTCCATTCGATGCCGCCCGGCATCCAGCCGCCCATCGTGATTCAGTTCAATGCGTCAAACGTGCCGGTGGCGCAGCTTACGGTTTCGAGTAAGACGCTGCCGGAAGAACAATTATTCGATTATGGGCTCAATTTTATCCGTGTAAGCCTCTTCACGATTCCCGGACTCGCTACGCCGGCGCCGTATGGCGGAAAAAATCGGCAAGTTTCCGTCGACATCGATCCCCAGGAGCTTGCGGCTCGCGGGCTTTCCCCGAGCGACGTGGTGCTGGCCCTTCAAAGTTCGAACGTAATCGTTCCCGCCGGCACCGCGCGCATCGGCGATCTCGAATATAATATCGAGACGAATTCCAGCCCCAGCGCGATCGATCAATTTAACCAAATCCCGGTCAAGGTTGTAAATGGACATACCGTTCTCTTAGGGGATGTAGCGCATGTCTCGCTTTCGTTTGCGCCGCAGACGAATATAGTCCGTGTCAATGGCCGCCGCGCAACGTATCTTGCGCTACTGAAGAAAGCGAATGCCTCGACTCTGGCCGTGGTACAGGCAGTAAAAGATAAACTTCCCGAAATTCAGGCGGCGGCGCCGCACGGCATGGAGTTGAAGATCGACTTCGATCAATCGGTCTATGTTCGCGCGACGATCGACAGCCTGTTGCGCGAAGCCGTTATCGCGACGATCCTCGTTTCGCTCCTCATCCTCATTTTTCTCGGTAGCTGGCGGAGTGTTGTCATCGTCTGCACTTCTATTCCGCTCGCGGTCATGACGGCCATTATCGGCCTGAAGCTAACCGGGAACACGATGAACATCATGACGTTGGGCGGCCTATCGCTCGCGATCGGAATGCTCGTCGATGATGCGACGGTCGCGATCGAAAATATTCACCGGAATCGAACGCTCGGCAAGCCGCTTACGGTCGCCATTCTGGATGGTTCACAGCAGATCGCACTGCCGGCCATCATGGCGACGTTCGCGATTTGCATCGTCTTTTTCCCGGTAGTTCTTCTCACCGGCCCGGCGAAATATCTCTTCACGCCGATGGCACTCGCGGTTGTGATCGCGATGATCGCGTCCTATTTGCTCTCCCGAACGCTTGTACCGACGCTCGCCCGCGCGCTCATGCGTGGCGAGGAGCATGCGGGATCGCCAGAATCCAAAACGCAAGAGCGTAATGCTTCGGAAAAACGGCCGGGACCGATCGCCCGCTTTTCACGGCGGTTCAATGCGCGGCGCGATAAAATTTTCGAACGTTTTCGAAGCGGGTATGGCCGCATCCTCGAGCGGATGCTCCATATCCCCGGATTTGTGCTTGTCATTGCCGGGCTTATCCTGGTCATAACACTTTTTCTGCCGAATTATATCGGCACCGATTTTTTCCCGACTTCGGACACCGGCATGATGAAAATGCACATGCGAGCGCCCGTGGGAACTCGTCTGGAGACGACGGAGGAGATCGTGTCTCGAGTCGAGAAAGCGATTCGCGGAGAGATTCCGGCGTCGGAACTTTCGACGATCAATGTCAACATTGGTATGCCGACGTTTTACAATCTCGCCTTCGTTTCGACCGATAATACCTCCGCCATGGACGCGGAGTTTCTCATTTCGCTTCAGCCGGATCATCATCCGACCGAGGGCTATATGAATAAGATCCGCGCAGTGCTCGCAAAGCAATTTCCCGGCTGTGTCTTTTATTTTCAATCCGCGGATATTGTGAGCCAGGTCTTGAATTTTGGACTCACTTCTCCGATCGACGTGCAAATCCAGGGGCCGAATTTGGACACAGATTACAAGATCGCACGGACTCTTCGCGATCGAATGAAAACGGTTCCCGGGGCAGCAGATGTCGTCATCAAGGAAGTGCTCGACTATCCGGCGATCCGCCTCAATGTCGATCGGACGCGCGCCGCCGAAATGGGACTTACCGAGCAAAACGTGACGAACAACATGCTCATCTCGCTTTCGTCGAGCGGCTTGCTGGCACCATCGTTCTTTTTGAATCCTGAAAACAACGTCAATTACAACGTTGTCGTGCAAACGCCGTTGGACAAAGTGAAGAGCGTTTCCGATTTGCTCTCCACGCCGATTACGGGACTGAACCCATTGGTTCCCACCGAACAGCAAGTTTCAAGCAGTATACCACTACAGAGCGAGCAAACCCCTCCCACCACGGCGACCGATCTTCCTCACACGCAAACGGAGGCGCTTGGCAATCTCGTCACGGTCACGACGTTAAATGAGCCGAACGAGATCAATCACTATACCGTACAGCGTATTCTCGATATTACTTCGAATGTGGAAGGCCGGCCGCTCGGATCGGTCGCGTCCGATATTCAGGCGAAGATCGATGCGCTGGGCAAATTGCCGAGCCAAACGAAGATCACCATCCGCGGGCAAAATGAAGTGATGACGCAATCGTTCCGAACGTTCACGCTCGGTATCCTTTTGGCGATCGTGCTTGTCTATCTTTTGATGGTGCTCTGGTTCCAATCGTGGCTCGATCCGTTTATCATTATGATCGCCGTCCCCGGGGCGCTCACCGGAATTCTGTGGATGCTCGCCATCACGGGGACGACGATCAATGTTGTCTCACTCATGGGATCGATCATGGCGATTGGTATCGCGGTTTCGAATTCGGTCCTGCTCGTAAATTTTGCGAACGATATTCGCGTGGAGGAACATCGCGACGCCTTCGACGCCGCGCTCGAAGCCGGCAAGACGCGCCTGCGGCCCGTGCTCATGACGGCGCTCGCAATGATTATCGGGATGATCCCAATGGCGCTCGGCCTGGGCGAAGGCGGCGAACAAAACGCGCCGCTGGGCCGCGCCGTTATCGGCGGTTTGATTATGGCGACGTTCGTTACGCTTTTTATCGTTCCCATCGCGTATTCGCTGCTCCGCAAGAAGCTGCCCTCCAAGCATATTATGGAAGAACGCTTCGAAGCCGAAGAGCAGGGAAAGGAATTCGATGAACAAGCCGAGGAACGATTAGAAAAACACCACTCGGATTCGCCGCACGCCGACCGGCTCGGAGCGCTGGGTGAACCCGACTCCGATAATGCCGTGCCGCAAGGAGTATGAGACAATGACTGAATTTCTCCCCCTCCTAAAGAAGGAGGGGGCTGGGGGGTGGTTATTTTTAACGTAGAATTACCACCCCCAACCCCCTCCTTCTTTAGGATGGGGCTTTTTCAGGGAATCTGAATGAAAAGCCAACTATGACTACTCAATCCAGGACGACGAAACGACCTCCCTATCTTCTGGGCGGAATCATCGTTGTGGCAATCGCCGCAATCGTGATTGTGCTGACGGTGCATCGGAATTCGAGCGAAAAAAAGCAGGAGCACGAACTAACGTCGGAAGTAGCAAAGGGTCCCATCGTACAAACGGGACGAGTCATCGTTTCGCCGCCGGAGGATTCCGTCCAGGTCGAGGGCGATGCCCGCCCCTATGAAAGTGCCACGCTCTATGCCAAGCTGAGTGGATATTTGAATTCGATTCGCGTCGATAAAGGCGATCATGTTTCAAAAAATGAGTTGCTCGCCACGATCGAATCGCCGGAAACCGACCGGCAGTATCTCGCCGCGAGTGCTGCCATGAGGAACGATTCCCAAATTGCCGTCCGCGATGGACAGCTCTACAAGAAAGCACTCGTGTCCCAACAAGAGTATCAGCAGGCCTCGTTTACCGAGGAACAAGCGAGGCAAACCGTCGATCAATTTAAGAGCCTAAAGAGTTACGAGGAAATCCGCGCGCCCTTTGCGGGAACGGTCACTGCTCGTTATGCCGATCCTGGATCGCTCGTGCAAAATGCGCAGAACGGAGCGACGAGTTCGCTTCCGGTCGTTTCCGTTGCAGATTTGGACAAACTCCGCATCGAGTTATATCTCGATCAGCGTTATGCCCCGTATGTTCATCCTGGCGACCAGGTACAGATTACGCTGCCGGACCAATCCGGCTTCGAGGAAACGGCCCGCATCACGCGATCGACAGGCGAGCTGGACCTGCAAACGCGCATGATGCTGGTCGAAGCGGAAGCGCCAAATCAGAAAAACCAGATTGTCGCGGGAAGCACGGTGCATGCGCTCGTGAGCGTGAAGCATCCGCGCCAGTTGCAGGTTCCAATAGCTGCGCTGATCGTGAAAGGCAAGAACTATTTCGTCGGAGAAGTCGTGAATGGAAATACGTTCCGGCTCGTCCCGGTGACTGTCGGCCAAAATTATGGAGAGACGATCGAGATCGTTTCCGGACTTACCGGCGATGAAATTCTTGCGCTGAATGTGGGCAACACCATCTCGGACGGCGCGCGCGTGCAAGTAGCAAAAGCATCGTGACCTTGTAGCCGTGACCTTCCGGTCACGGCGAATTTATTCACTTCGCCACCGTGACCTGAAGGTCACGGCTACACATCCGAGGCTACTTCGCGTGAGCTTTATTATTCGCGTGCTCCTTATTGTAGGTCCAAATCGCGGCCAGGAGTTGGACGCTATGCGTGTTCGGATCGACGTTATGGAACGTGTCGATGATCTTACCGTCCTTGCCGATCAGGAAGGTCCATCGAGCATCATATTTTCCGAACGCAATGGGAACTCCATACTTATTAGCCAGCGCGCGATTCGTATCGACGAGCAGCGGGAAGTTTAGCTTATCTTCCTCGGTGAACTTTTCGTGCGATGCGCGATCCTGAAGTGAAACGCCGAGGATCACCGTATGCGCTTTCGTAAAATCCGCGTGCTCGTCGCGGAATTTACATGCCTCGATGGAGCAGCCCTTCGATAAATCCGCCGGATAAAAATAGAGGACGACGTTTTCCTTCCCCCGGTATTGATGCAGCGAAATATGCGCGCCGGTGGTGGTTTCGGCGGTGAAGTCGGGCGCTTTATCGCCCGGTAGAAGTTCTACTTTTCCGCCGGCAGGCGTGGTTGCCAGGAGTGTGTAGTCAGGCGCTTTATGAACCTGCTGAACATTCATTGTTCCGCCGATGGCGGTAGCTGCCAATACTATTGCAAGAAGAAATTTCATGACCTTGATCTTTGAAAGAATTCAGAAAGGAAGCCTATGATTAACGCACATTCGCAATATCCCGCAGAAGTTGTTCGCTATGCGTCTTCGGATCGACAGAGCGATAGGTCTGCTTAATCTTCCCATCCTTGCCGATGAGAAATGTCCAGCGCGCGGGATGCCGGTTCGCGGGATTAACCGGAACGCCGTAGGCATTGCAAATCCTGGAATCGACATCCGCAAGCAGCGGGAAATTGAGATTATCTTTTTTTGTGAAGGCTTCGTGCTTCGCGCGGTCGTCGAGTGAAACGCCGAGGATCGCGGTATTCGCCGCCTTGAATTTATCGCGGTCGTCTCGGAATTTTTGCGCCTCGATCGTGCAGCCGCTCGTCATGTCCTCCGGATAAAAATAGAGGATGACGTTCGATTTATTTTTAAATTGATCGAGCGAAATGCGCGATCCATCCGTGGATTCGGCGCTGAAATCGGGGGCCGTGTCGCCCGGTTTGAGATTGACGGTGGAGGCTACTGCTGTTTCTGACGACATAAATAGTGCTAGAAAAAGATGATATTATTTTGCTTGAGCTTTCAAACGAAGATGCAAGCTACTGAATTCCAGTCAAAGACGAAAAGACTATCGAGGCTTCTTTTCTTCCGAATAATCATAAAACCCCCGTCCCGTCTTTTTCCCCAGCCGGTTGGCTTCGACCATCTTTTGCTGCACCAGATGCGGCCGGAAGCGCGGCTCTTCAAAAAATTGGTGATAGACGGATTCCGTCACCGCGAGATTAACGTCGATACCGATTAGGTCCATGAGTTGGAATGGCCCCATCGCGAAGCCGTTCGCCTTCATGATGCGGTCGATCTGCTCGTGCGTGGCAATGCCATCGCCCAGCAGCCGGAACGCTTCGCCATAAAAATTCCGAGCGACGCGATTGACGATAAATCCCGGCGTATCCTTCGCAAGCACGGGAACTTTGCCCAATTGTTTTATATAACCTTCGGCGCGATACATCACGTCGTCCGTCGTTTCGTGGCCGCGCACGATTTCGACAAGTTTCATAATATGCGCGGGATTGAAAAAGTGAAGACCGACAACCCTCGAAGGCTTTCGGGCCGCGCTGCCAATCGCTGTGATAGAAAGGGAGGAAGTGTTGCTCGCGAGAATGCAATCCTCCGCGCACATATCGCTGAGTTTAGCAAAAAGCTCTTGCTTCGTTTCGAGCTTTTCGATGGCGGCTTCGATCACGAGATCGCAGGTCTTCAGGTGATCGAAATGCGCGGTCGTTCGAATGCGAATGGCCGCGGCGTTCGCGTCCGGATGCGTCAGCTTCCCGCGCTCGATGGATTTATCCATCATCGTACCTATGCCTTTATATGCGCGCTGAAGAAAGCCTTCCGAAATATCATAGAGTACGACGTCATACCCCGCAAGCGCGGAAGAAAGCGCAATGCCGGTTCCCATGGTGCCGGCGCCGATGATTCCGATAGTGGTCATAATAATCTGGCTAATTAGTGAACCTCGGAGTAAAGGATTGCTGAAACAGCAGTTAGCACCTCGGCCAATTTGGACTTATCCACGCGGCCTACCCGTTCCTTCAATCGTTTGTGATGGAATGTGGTGATTACGTCCGCCCGAATTACGCTTCGTTTCCGCAATCCGCCTTCCACAAAATCTTCGTTCGAAAGGCTTACCGTATGCGGTCTATCCATCAAGTTGGTGGTAATCTCACATAAAATACTTATCATGGGTTGCCGAGTTGTCACCACAAGCGCGGGACGGTGCTTGAAAGCTTCCTCATCGTCAAGGTAAGGGAATTTAACGGTGAGGACATCACGGGGGCGAATTAAAGATCTTTCCATGCTTCTTCATCCGCCGGACTAAGCCAATCTTCCGCCAGCTACATCGTAGCTCAAGAGCATGCCATCGATTTCACCGTCCGAATCTTCTTTGTGATATAGAAAACCCGCGAAATCGACTAATTCATCGATTCTCTGATCGGGTAATTTATTAGCAATTGCGACTAACGTTTCGATTTTGCTCATAAATAATTTAACCGAATAATCCACAAGAAGGTTTTTATTTCCCCTTCCAATCCACTCTTCCGTTATTTCGATACTCGCTAAATTCTGAAGGATTTCTGCGGTCGAGTGGACTTTATGACTCTCTCTAAAAAAAAAGTTGATCTCAGCCGTGTAACTTTGGGAGGTTTGATGGGTTATTATAGTGAGGGCTGGAATTCATAATTCGAGCCTTCACCGGAAAAGAATAACATTTAACTTTCGAAGCCATGAAAGCATACAAATTCATCGGTCTCATGGCGCTTTTGGCGGCAGCCATGGGTTTCGGAGCGGGCGGATGCGATAGCACCGGCCCGAACCATTCCGCACAAGTCACTCAACCGGGCGAGAAAGTCGCGGTCGGCGGGACGGTCGTCTTTCGGGAAGCGAATCCAGGATTTTACGGCATTCTCGCCGATAACGGCGGGCAATATGAGCCGGTAAACCTCGATGCGCGCTTCCATACGGATGGCGAACGTATTTCCTTCAGCGGAACACTCGACACCACCACGCTCGGCGAGCATCATTGGGGCAATCCCATCGAGCTTGCGAGCGTGAGTGAGGTGCGATAAAGGTCACGGTGCAACTCCGCGCTACGCAGTTTGGCGCACGATTCCGTCGAGCATTCGGTAGAACGCGATCGCAACGCGCTGCGCGGCGGCGATGGCGCGGTCTTCCTCCTCGCGCGAGCGAATGAGGTCGGCCATCAGGTCGCGTTCCGCGCGGCGATGGATTTCGTCGGCCTGCTCGTGAACGCGGAAAAAGGCAAGGCCTTCCTCACTGGTAACGCCATAGTGCGTGGTCAGTCCCTCGATTTTCGTTCGCGAAATTTCCGGGATTTGTGATTCATAGCCATAAAGGGCCGCGACGCCTTCGAGCGTGTCGCCTTCACGGGTGGTAGTACGGAGGGTATCGATCAGGTCTTGCGTCTCCGGAAAAACATCCGCATTCTTTGCTTCGTCCCGGCTCATGCCCACGCTCTCCGCAAATTGCAGCCATAATTCGGGATGATTGGGATCGCCCTGCTCTTCCTCCATTAGATTAAGCAAGAGCTGCCTGCGATGAGCACTATTCTCCGTATTCGAATGCACCGCGCTCAGAAACGTCGGGAAACGCTTCTCGAATTGATAATATTGCGCGGCATAAATTGCCAGCGTTTCCCGCGTAAGCGTGCCCGCGCTCCAGGCTTGGTAAAAAGGATGCTTGAGCAGCGAATATTCCGCAATGGCGGCATCGAGTCGGTCGAAAAAGGTTTGCATAATTGAAATGGGTTAAAATAAACGACATGCAAAAATACGAACGCGGAATGCGTGGCAGGCAAAAAATTCAAATTTAAGTCAAAAGAGGGAGAACGATGGCAGGGGTACTTTATTTAAGAGACTTAAAGTGCATAGGCGTAATGTTTGCTCTTTTCTGGCACTGATGACTTCCGACCCCGCACGCATTCCCATCGTTATCCATTCGGAGGATACTGCACTCCGGGGGGCGGCCGGCGCCAACCCTCGACGAAACCAAACCAGCCGCAAAGATTGTCTGAGCCTTAACCATTCACCAAGCGCGAAATGTGAGGGCCCTGCAATCCACGATGCACATACCGAAAATTATCCATCAGACCTGGAAGACGAGCGAAGTTCCACCGCAGCTCGCGCACGATTTCTTTTCCTGGCAAAAGCACCACCCAGAGTGGACGTTTATCGGCTGGGATGACGCCTCGCTTGCGATGTTTGTCGAAACCGAATTTCCACAATACCTCGATCTTTACCGGTCTTACAAACATCAGATCGAGAGGGTACACATGGCACGCTATCTCATTCTGAAAAAGCAAGGTGGTGTGTTTGTCGATCTCGACATGGAGTGCCTCAAGCCCATCGAACCACTCCTCGCGGATTGGACGCTGGTCGTCGGCTTCGAGCCATTCTCCCATGCCGAGCATCCTGCCTCCACGCGGCGTGGAATGTCCAAAATCGTTGGGACTGGGTTTATCACTTCCGTACCCGAGCACCCGTTCTGGGAACATCTTCTCGAGCAACTTCCCCTTTCCCGGCATCATTACGATCCGCTCGAAACCACGGGGCCGATCTTTCTGACTGCAGCCATCGTGGCGTGGCCGGTGAAAGACCAGATTGCATTCGCCGAACCCGCACTCCTCTATCCGTTCGATCGCGCGCAAACGTGGAGTGGCGAAACGTTCGATATAGAATTCTGGGAACCGTCCACTCGCCGTGCCTTTGCCATCCATCATTGGCAGGGAAGCTGGCTCCCGCGCGGTTCGAAAAACACTCGGAATGTGGCGCAGATCAAAGGCCGGCTGCTCACGGAGAAGTTTTCAGGGGCGCCACCAAATCCGCTTCCTAACAAAGGCTCGTTTCCGCTCATTTCCTGCCTCATGGTGACGCGCAATCGGTTCGAATTCACAAAAACCGCAATCCATTGTTTTCAAAATCAAACGTATCCCATGAAAGAGTTGGTGATCGTCGAACATGCTCCAAAGAATGAATTGCTTGCGGAGTACGTGCGTGGTCTGGACGATCCGCGCATTTCCTACTATCGTGTGCCGAACGCGAAAACCTCGCTTGGGGATGTCAGAAACTATTCCATTGAATGTGCGAAAGGGCATTTCGTGGCCATTTGGGACGATGACGACCTGTTCGACCCCCTACGTCTGGAATTACAGTATTTAGTTATTCGGGAAGCGAAGGCACACGCCTGTGTGCTGAGCCGCTACACCGAGTGGTGGCCAGCCAGCCGCAAGCTTTCGATTTCCGAAGAACGCGCGTGGGAGCCGACGTTACTGTGCGAAAAGTCCGTGCTCCCCCCCTACTCCGCCTTACCGCTTGGCGGAGATGGAGATACGCAGGTAATAGAACAACTGCTTCGCGAGGCCCGCGTGGCGTACATTGATATTCCGCGACTTTATCTTTATATTTTCCATGGTGGCAATGCATGGGGGGATAGATTTGCACTTTTGCACTGGCAGCGCGCCGTCTCACGATTTACCGGCGCGATATACGAAAGGGTCGTTACCGAGCTTTCCAAGCGACTTCCGATGCCGGCGTATGCCCGGCGTTTTACGTCTCCCATTACCGCTTCAACCGTAGAAAGTATCGCCCCTGTTACCGCGCTCCCGGAAGAGATTTCCGCATGAGGAACAGATGAAACTCGTATCCATCATTACCAGCACAACCGGCCGTCCGGAATTACGGCGCGCCATAGAATCTGTGAAGCGGCAAACGTACTCGAATATCCAGCATTTCATTGCGGTCGATGGCCCCGAGTTTCACGAAAAGACACGACGGATCGTTCAGGAATACGAAGGAATTGACGTGCTCTATCTTCCCTATCCCACAAAGCAATGGGGCACCCGCATTCATGCCGCGCTTCCCCATCTCTCGAAAGGAGATTTCCTTCAATTTTTGGACGACGACAATCATTTGGAGCCAGATCATGTCAAGCGCATGGTCCGAACTATCGGCGAGCGCCCCTGGGCATACTCGCTACGTAATGTGACGATGGATGGAATGTTCGTGGCTCGGGACACATGCGAATCGCTTGGCTACCTTCACCCGAGCTGGGATAGCCTCACGACGAACCGGCGGCATCATCACATCGATACCGGATGTCTCTTTCTGCGGCGCGATGTCGCGCTGGAATTGTGCTGGCACTGGGCGCCGGTGGAATTCGATCATCCAGGATACTATATCAATGACCGGATGTTTTTCACTAAGTTGCATTCGAGTTATTCCGGTGCGCCGGTTAGTCTGGAACATACGTTCAATTACGAAATTAGCAGCAACCTCTTACGTTATTTTATGCAGGGCAATCGTTTTATGGCTGCCCGGTACAACGGTGACCTGCCCTGGATGAACCATTCTAATCGGAGCGTCGGGGCGTGAAGTTAGTCAGCATCATTACTTCGACTGTTGGCCGCCCAGAGCTCGCTCGGTGCATCGAGTCCGTTCGCCGGCAAACGTATCCGCACGTTCAGCATATCGTAGTGGTGGATGGACCGGAGCACCATGCAAAAGCAGATCCCATTCTCACTCGATATCCCAATCTCGATGTTTTTTATCTCCCCTACGCGACGAAGCAATGGGGGGCAAAGATCAACGCCGCCTTTCCTCAGCTCGCGAAAGGGGATTATATCATGTTCCTGGACGACGACAATACGATCGAGCCGGATCATATCGCATCCCTCATCCAGACCATCGGCGATCGCGCGTGGGCCTACGCGCTTCGAAATCTTACCATGAATTCCATGTTCGTAGCCAGGGACTATTGTGACGCGCTGGGTCTCCTGCATCCGACCTGGGCCGAATTTGCGCAACGGAAAAATATCCATCATCTCGATACTGGATCGTTCTTCCTTTCACGAATAGCGGCTCTGGAGATGGGCCAGTTTTGGGGACCGAAAAACTTCACCGATCCTGCAAAGTGGGTGGACCTCTATGATCGCAAATTTATGAATGCCCTGCTATCGAAATACCCGGACCCCATCTGCAGCTACCGCCATACGTTTAACTACGAGATAAACATCGGTCAACTCGATTTTTTCTTGAAGGGTAATCGGATGATGCGCAAGTGGTATGGGAACAAATTGCCATCGATCTTCACCCCACGCGAACAATCCATTCAGAAAAAGCCTGCTACGATTCCTAAGATCATCCACCAAATATGGATCGGCCCCCATCGCTGCCCGACACACCTCATGCAGACATGGAAGACCATGCATCCCGATTGGGAATACCGGTTTTGGGGAAATAACGAGATTGCTTCTCACTCGTTCCGTAACCAGCGGCATATTGATTCGATCCCGAACTGGGCGGGGAAATGTAACGTCATACGATATGAACTACTCCACGAATACGGCGGTGTCTACGCCGATGCCGACATGGAGTGTCTGAGACCGCTGGATGATTTCTTTCTGCAGAACGATTCCTTCGCCTGCTGGGAGAACGAACGCGTTACTCCAGGATTGGTTGCCAATAGTATACTTGGAGCGATTCCCGAAAATGATCTGCTGCGCGAGATGGTCGAAGAGCTGGAACACGCCCTTCAAATCGAGGGGCCGAGCTGGAAATCTACTGGTCCTGCTTTCCTTACCCGTGCTATCGAGAAGTATAGATACAATCGTATGACCATTTATCCAAGTCATTATTTTTATCCGGTCCACCATTCCGGTGCTACGTATCGAGGGGAAGAGAAGCCGTATGCACACCAGTTCTGGGGAAGCACTTTTGAAAGTTATGACCAATATCTGAAAGCGAGTGAAAACACGCACCGTCGAAGGTTGGAAACGGCCCGGGATTGGGCAAGATCGGAAAAGCCGGAAGCAGGCTTTCCGTTCTACGAAGTACTACTCGAGGACCCCGATCTACCTCCTGATCTTCAATGCACGGCCCTGCTCGGTGCGGCACTCTCGCTCCGGCAAACGGCGAGGTACGAGGAACGTATTCAATTATTGAAAAAGGCTGCCCAGCTCTTTCCTTCTCGGATCGAACCCATTTTGTCCCTTGCGCTCGTATATGTGCAAATGGGAAATCCCATCACCGCCCTTCCATTGTTGGAGCGGGCGCTGGCATCTGCGGACTGGCCTGAGATTTCACACGAATTTCCCGTTAGGCGCGCACACGCCGCTGAAGTTTTACACCGGTGCAAATTCGAAGTAGCAGGAGCGAGGGAGGTGATCCTCGGGCAAGAAGGGCAAATCTACCCTCTCGGAACATCGAACGTATAGGGGCCAGTGTGATTACAGATAACGCGGGTATTCAGATAGACCGGAATACCATTCTCCCGACAAATTGCACAAAAGGCCCAGTCCTCGGATTCCATGATGCCATTCCGCACGCGCACGGGAAAAAACTCCCGGATCGTGGCCGGCAGATCTGGCACGTCCCCTTCGCTGGCGTAGGCAGGGACTTTGTCCATGAGTTTTCGAAACACGCTGATGTCGATCATCATAAATCCGGTGGGAATATGAAGAACTTCCAGCTCCCCGGTAACCGGGTCCGCACGTTTCTTAAGTTCCTCGTGGTCTGCAATGCTTTTCCGCCGATTGTTAAACCCACTGGAGCGCGGCGAAAGAACATTATAATTGAGTGAAATCGGAAATTTTTTCTTAGGATATGTTCCACCGACCACCAGTTTGTCGCTCTGTATCAGCTTCTGAAGGTCGGGCCACTTCCAGCCCAAATCGCTGTCGATAAACATGAGCTTATCGAAACGGTGCTCCAGCGCGATCGCCGCGCACGTATTCCGGGCGCGATTCACGAGTGACTCGTGCTGGAGCGTATAAACACCGAGTTCCATTCCCTCCCGCTTTGCGCCATAGATCGATTCGATGAGACCGTGCAAATAGTGCGTGTGGACCACGCCGCCATAGGCCGGAGTAGCAATTAAGATGCGCATTCCAGGAAGCGAGAAGATGTTTAACGGCTGTTTACAAGGGACATGGAAGCAAATTAGCGAACCTAACCGTTCCACGTAAAGAATGGAACATTGGAAACGGCGAATCCCGAACGCTGGCACGGTAAAAGAATAGCAGCGTGGCAGGGAGATTGCGTCACCTTTCCATTGTTTGTTACCCTTACCACATTATGCGCGAAACACGATCGAAACTTCCCATCGAGATCCATTCGGACCACACCGCGCTCGCGCGCGCTGTCGCGGAGCGCATCGCCGCGCTTGTCCAAGAAAAACCGGACGCCGTGCTCGGCCTACCGACCGGCTCCACCCCCAGAGGCATTTACCGCGAGCTTATCGCGCTCCATCAACAGGGGCTCGATCTTTCGCGCGTGAGGACGTTTAACCTCGATGAATATTATCCCATCGCGCCGGACGCACTGCAAAGCTACCACCGCTTCATGCAGCAGCATTTTTTTCGTCACGTCAATATCCGGCCGGAAAATATTCATATCCCCGATGGCACTCTGCCGCGAGAAAATGTAGAAGCCTATTGCAATGCGTATGAGCGTGCCATTGCCGAGGCGGGCGGGCTCGATTTCGTACTGCTCGGCATTGGTCGGAGCGGGCACATCGGCTTTAATGAGCCGGGAACCCCGGAGGAGGCTCGCACGCGGCTCGTCATCATCCATCCCTTCACGCGCCGTGATGCCGCTGCCGATTTTTTTGGCGAGGCGAATGTGCCGCGCGAAGCGATCACCATGGGCGTGGCGACGATTCTTTCCTCGCGTGAAATTATTCTCGCCGCGCTTGGGGAAAATAAAGCCGGTGTCGTCCAGCGCGCCGTCGAAGGGCCTCGCACGCCGGAACTTCCGGCATCGCTGTTGCAGGGGCATCCTAACGCCGCGTTCCATCTCGACAAAAATGCCGCCGCCGAACTCACACGGATAAAAACGCCGTGGCTCGTCCAGCAATATTATTCGTTCGATCATTCTATAACTGGAGAACGCGAAAAACTTCGAGCTATTATCTGGCTCGCGGAGAAGTTGGAGAAACCAATCGTCGAACTTTCCCCGGATGATTATATCGCGCATGGTCTTGCATCGCTCGTTATCGATAACGATTGCGACCGATTGAATAAAAACTTTGCACGAATGCTGGGGCATAAAGTCCGCGACAATCATAAACTTCCACACGGCGAGCGCATTATCCTGTTCAGTCCGCATCCCGATGACGATGTCATTTCCGCAGGCGGAATGTTCCGCAAGCTCGTCGAGAACGGGAACGATGTATATGTTGCCTATCAAACGAGCGGTAATATTGCCGTCTTCGATCACGATGTTTTGCGTTATCTCGATTTTGTCGGGAAGTATTTGAAGGCGGTCGGCATCGAGGAAGCTTCCCACGGTGAAATCGAGAAGAAGATCGAAAATTTTTTAAAGAACAAAGCTCCCGGCGAAGTCGATATTCCCGAAGTCGCGCATATCAAACAGTTTATCCGCGAAGCCGAAGCCGTGAGCGCCGCGATGCATGTGGGCCTAAAGCGCGATCATTGCATTTTTATGAACCTCCCCTTTTACCAAACCGGCGCGATTGAAAAAGCACCGCCCGGTGAAGCGGATGTTCAGGAGACGCTCGATCTTTTATCGAAGCTCAAGCCCGATAGAATTCTTGCCGCCGGCGATCTTTCCGATCCGCACGGTACGCACCGCGTTTGCCTTTGGATCATACGCCAAGCGCTGGGCAGGCTGGAAGGACTGCCCCACGCGGAAACCGGTCGCCCCATTCTGTGGCTCTACCGCGGCGCGTGGCAGGAATGGCCGCTCGACGAAGCCGATATTTTGGTTCCCATGAGCGAGAACGAACTCGCGCTAAAGCTCGAAGCCATTTTCAAGCACCAGTCGCAGAAAGACCGTGCCATGTTCCCCGGCCCGGACGAACGCGAATTCTGGCAGCGCGTCGCTGATCGCAATACCGCGACCGCCCGCCGCTTCTACCGCCTCGGCCTGCCCTATTATCATGCGATGGAGGCGTATGTGGAGGAGAAATGAGTTGTTGTTCATTCGTAAAAATCGGGGACTTTCTTGCATGGCAATAGATGTTTGAGGCAGTCGTTCAATTGCGGACCCACCTTCCGTTCTTCGCTGGTATTATCCGACTCACCTTTTCGTAAAGGATGCAAAAAAAAGTCAAGTATGCACTCCTCAGCGCCATTGCGCTGGTGGTCGTTGCGTTTATTCTATACAAGATATTTACCGCGAAGCCGCCGGCGGCGAAGAAGCAGCCGGCGCCGCCCGTCGTTATTGCCAAGCCGGAGCGAATGGACATCAAATACACGCTCGAATACAATGGCGATGTGCTGCCGATCCTGCAAGCGAATGTCTTTAGCCGCGTTGCCGGCTTGATCGATGAGCTTTATACCGATATGGGAAAAACCGTCCGGCCCGGCCAGCTCATTGCGCTGATCGATACCTCGGCCGCGTATCAGGCCGAGATGCAATCCGCCGCAACGTATTATAATGCGAAAGCAACCGAAGTCCGGGAGCGCGAACTGGCCTCGAAGAATCTCGTCTCGCAGCAGGAATTGGATAACGCGGTCGCCGCTCTGCACTCTGCGCAGGCGGCGTATGAAGCCAATCGCGTCCTGCTCGATTATGCGAAGATTCGCGCACCCTTTCATGGCGTGGTAACGAAGCGCTGGCTCGATCCCGGCTCCGTCGTGACGAGCAATCCCATCGTGGGCAACAGCAACAGCACGATCTTTACGATCATGGATCTCGATACCGTTAAGATCGATGTCAATGTGCTCGATAAGGACATAGCAAAGATTCCGAGCGTTCAGCGCGCGACGGCAACCGTCGATGTCATTCCCGGCCGCGAATTTCGAGCGATCGTTTCGCGCTCCGCGCAAGCTGTAACGACGACCACTCGGACGATGCCCGTTGAAATCCTGATTCCGAATAAAGACGAAGCGATCAAGCCTGGAGAATTCGCGCGCGTTACGCTCGTGCTCGGCGAAAATCCAAATGCGATCACCGTTCCGCCGGAAACGGTGCTTCATGATAATGCCGGAACGTATGTTTATATCGTTCAGGACAGCGTGGCCAAACGCCGCCCCGTGCAAACGGGCGTAACGGAAAATGGCCGCCTCGAAATTACTTCCGGTTTAGATGGTACGGAGAATGTTATCGTCGTCGGCCAGACGTTCGCGCGCCCCAATGGGAAAGTGATGATCGTAAAGAATCCATCGCCGGCGGATACTTCGCATACCGATACAACTTCTTCATCCACCGACACCAATAATCGATCGTATTAGCAACTCTCCGACGGACGACTGGACCACCCCCCAGCCCCCTCCTATTCCGCTTCGCTCCATAGGAGGGGGAGTTGATAATGATAGGTAAAGACTACTTAGCACTCAGCACTTAGCACTCCCCCATGTGGATTACCCGGCTCGCGCTTAAGTACCCGATCTCGACGTTTCTGATCGCGGTGACGATCCTCGTGCTTGGAATCGTTTCGCTCGAGCAACTGCCGATCGATTTGCTGCCGAACATCTCGATTCCCGTGGTGACGACGATCACGTTCTATAACGGCGCCAGCCCGATCGACATGGAGCAATCGGTGACTGCTATTGTCGAGCGCGGCGTTAGTTCCGTCAACGATGTCAATTATATTCAATCGGCCACGCGCGAGGGCATTTCGCAGGCCCGGATTTATTTTAATTGGGGCGCGAACGTCGATGTCGGCCTGGTCGATGTTATTCAGCGCCTGAATCGCATCCTGACACAGCTTCCGACGGGCGTGCAGCCGCCGATTTCGCTCAAGTTCGATATAACGAATCTCCCCGTCGTTCAACTTGCAGTCTCGGCTACTTCGATGAACCAGCGCGACCTATACGATCTGGCCTATAATTCAATCGAGCCGCAGATAGAACACGTCAATGGCGTGGCCGCGGCGCAGGTCACGGGCGGGGAGATTCGAGAAATCCATGTCGTGCTCGATCGGGACCGCATTCAGGCGCTTGGCATTCCGATCTCCAAAATCGTTACCGCCGTTCAAAACTCGAATTTGATCGTGCCCTCCGGCGATCTCAAGAGCGGCGTCTTCGATTATTCGCTAAAGACCGAGAGCCTCTTCAATCTCGTCCAGCCGATCGGCGATATTGTGCTCGAAGACACGGGCGGAGTTCCGGTACGGGTTCGTGATGTCGGGCGAGTCGAAGATAGTTACCAGGAACAGACGGAAACGATTCGCGTCAATAGCAAGACCGGCCTTATCCTTCGCGTGCAGAAGCTTGCCGATGCAAATACGGTCGATGTCGTCGATAATGTGATGGCTGCGCTGCCGCATCTCGCCGGAATCCCTCCAGGCGTCCATATTGCGCTCACGTTCGATCAATCGCTCTATATCCGGCAAACGATCAGCGGGCTTTCCCGCGAGGCGATCATCGGCGCGATCCTGGCGATGATGATCATCCTGATCTTCCTTCGCAACGTGCGCGGGACCATCATCATCATCGTGGCGATTCCGATGTCCATCCTCATCACATTCATCATGTTTCGCTTCGGCGGCATCACGCTGAACATCATGACCTTTGGAGGACTGGCGCTCGCGGTCGGGAGATTAGTCGATGATTCCATTGTCGAGCTGGAAGTAATCAGCCGGCATTACGCTAATCCCAAACCGGGTGAAACAAAGATCCAGCAAACACTCGCCGCCGCGAGTGAAGTTGCAACGCCCATTTTTGTCTCGACTCTGGCCACGGTCATCGTTTTTCTCCCAGTCGTCTTCCTTACTGGTATCTCCAAACTCCTGTTCATGCCGCTCACGATCACGATTGCGGTCGCGCTCTTTGGCTCCTTCTTCGTTTCACGGACGATCACGCCGCTCTTGTGCCTGAAATTCCTGCCGCCGGAAAAGGAGATGGATCGCAAATCGCGCAAACTTTCGGACCGGCTTCGCGTATTCTTCCATGATGCCATCGAACGCATCGACCACACCTACGAGCGGATGCTCGAATGGGCGCTGGGCCATCGGAAGCTCATTATCATCGGCATTCTTGCGCTGGCCGGTGTTTCGGCGATTCTGTTCAAGTTTATTGGGACGGAGTTTTTTCCCAATCAGGACGAAAGTGTCTTCACCGTGCAGATTAAAGATCCGGTTGGCACACGTCTGCGGCAAACTACGAAGACTGTCACTGCCATCGAGGGCATCATCCGCAAGAATATACCGGAGTTAAATGCAATGGTCACGGACATCGGTGTGCCTTCCGCGAAAAGTGGGAATTTCTTTGGCGGCAACACCGGCGAGCACGCGGCAAGTATCCAGGTTTCGCTCGTAGCTCCGGATAAGCGGTCGCGAACCGTGTTCCAAATCATGGATTCGCTCCGTCCAAAGATTTCGAATTATTTGGGAGCTAAAGTAACGGTTTCCCCCAGCGGTTTCCTCCATTTCCTTATGAACTTTGGTTCGGCCGCGCCCATCGATGTCCAAATTATGGGGTTCGATCTCGATCAAGGCACGAAGCTCTCCAATGAAGTAGTCGTGGCAATGCAATCGACTCCGGGAGCGGTCAATGTCATATCCTCCCGCGAAGCGGATTTGCCGGAACTGGACATCAATATCGACCGGCAGAAAGCAGGGATCCTTGGGATCGATGTTGCGCAGATTTCGAATACGATTAATGCGGCAATGAATGGCGCGGTGGCCTCGCTTTACAGCGACCCCGTTTCTGGAAATCAATATAACATTCTCGTCCGGCTCGATACACAATATCGTTCCAACATTAGCGATCTCCGCAAGCTGCTGGTTACCACGCCGTCGGGCCAGCAGGTGCTCCTGGGTGAGATCGCGACCATCACGCAGTCCGCCTCGCCCGTCGAAATCGACCGCCGATATCAGCAGCGCGTCATCGACGTGACCGCCGATGTCAGTGGCCGCGACTTGGGCAGCGTGGCGAACGACATTCAGGCGAAGCTCGATAAAATTTCAGTTCCACCAGGCTTCCAGATCAAGCTTGGCGGCAACGTCGAGCAGCAGGCGCAGACGTTCAGCAGCCTTCTGCTGGCGTTCGGGCTTGCGATCCTGCTTGTCTATGTCGTGATGGCCTCGCAATTCCAATCCTTGATGGATCCGTTCATCATTATGTTCACGGTCCCATTCGGAATTGTGGGCGTGCTGTGGGCATTGTTTTTAACGGGGACGACACTTTCGGTAACTTCTTTCGAAGGCATCATCGTCATGGTCGGAATCGTCGTCTCGAATGGAATTTTACTCGTGGACTATACGAACCACCTACGCATGAAAGGCGAAGAGCTTCACCGCGCGGTCATCGATGCCGGCCGCACGCGGCTGAAACCCATCCTCATGACTTCGATCGCCACCGTCCTGGGCCTTATCCCAATGGCCATGGGATTGGGCGGCGAGAATACGCAAGCACCACTCGCGATTGCCGTCATCGGCGGACTTTCGCTATCGACGCTGCTCACTCTGTTTTTCGTTCCCACGCTCTATACGATTTTCGAAGAGCGCTTCCGCCGCCGCATGGATACGCCGGAAGAGCGGCTGCATGAAGGGGAAGGAACGCCAGGTTCGCCAGCTACTTCTTGATTATGGATTCCTGCGAGTGCGTGAATCCAGATTCGATAATTTCGAGACACGCTATCGCAGCACACTAATTTTCCCAGTTATTTCTTTCGACGAGGTCGAGCTGATTTCTTTCATCACAAAAAATTGCACGCCCGGCTCTTCCGGCGTGAAGGCGATGGCGTGATGAGTTGAAACGAGGTCATCACTCATGGCAGGCCCCACTTCGCGCCCCAGTTCATCGAAAAACGTGATGCTGACTCGACAGGCCTCGCTGCAATTGAGGAATAACTGATCTTCTCGCCCCGCAATTGCCGGCTCGTTCGAGAACCGGATGGAACTAATATCCGGCGTTTGCACTGCGACCGCACTCTTTGCATTCGGAATGGAATCGGTAATGCTGCGATAGCTGCCCGATACCACGGTCACTTCATATTCGTTACCCTTTTGAATATTGGTATCGACAAATTGCAGAATGTCCCCCGGCTGCAAAGAAACTCGTGAGCCATCTTTCGCCACATCGAACTCGTATCCCGCCGGGAGCGGATAGCCGAATGTCGTTTCCGGCGTGTATTGCCATGTGAGTACCGCCCCTGGTTTCCCATTCACCGTCGTATCGTGCGTTGCAAGCTGCGTTACCGGCATGGGAGCGAATGGTTGGACAGTTGCGGTGTAAATTTCCGCATCGCCGGACGCGCGGTCATCGGTCCAGGCCGGACGCCAGGTATTATTGTATCCGGCGAGATTGATGTAGTCGCCGAAAAATTTCAAGCTATCGTCGCGCGCGTCTCGCCCTTCGGCAGAATAGCTGGAGGCATCCGAGATGCGCCGCGTTGCCCAGGTATCTCCATTGTCGGTGGAGTGCGCCATATAAAGATCGGCAAGAAGGCGTGAACCCTCGCGATGCGCCACATAATAAACGACCGCGACATTTCCGGTTTTAGGATCGGTGGCGATCCACGGAAAAAATCGCGCGGCGGCGCTTGCAATGGAATCGCCTTCGATCGCGCGCGGCATGCTCCATGCGGGAGGAACTCCGTCGCTAAATGCATACCAAAGGTGCGGCACGTTGTCGGTTCCTTTGCCGCACCAAACTACGTAGGTTCGCTCATGGAAGCTTATGGGATCGCAGGCTATCGAAGGAAAACTATTCACTAAGAGCGGTCCAGCAGCATCCCCGTTAATACAGGGATACCCGTCGTTCGTTGGGTTCCCAAACGCGTCGAAGGGTTCGACCGGGCCAAGTTCTGCATAATCGCTGATTTTTATGGGGGCATCGTTTTGGCTGATGCCATAAATTGCCGGATGTCCGATCGCATGATCGTTAAAAGACATGTTCGGGATTCCATCCTGGCCAACGGCGGGGATCGGGGAAGTATAAATTCCCGCTTCGGTGGCAAAACTTTGGCGAGACCACGTTCTTCCTTTGTCGGAGGAGATCGAAACCGCAATTTTTGCTGCCGTGTCGGAAAATCCCTTCATCACCCACGCCGCATACATCGCGTCCGGCGCGATGGAGTTCGTGGAATTATCAATCGCAAGATAATATTTGTCTCCAATGCTGTCATCCGGCAGTGTGTCGAGCATGGGTGTTCCCCAGCGCTGCCAGGTAATTCCCTTATCCGTGGAACGAAACACTTCGATGTCGTTGGCGAAAGAGATGTCGTTTAATTCTCCGCTCATCACGTAAACCGCGCCATACCGGTTGAATGCTACCGAAGGATCGAAGGCGTCATCCACCCATGCAGGACCGAAGGGCAGCGGTTGATTTTTCCATGTGCGTCCGCCATCGAGCGAGGTATAGACCCATAACCGGTCAAAATTCCGGTCATCGTTGGCTGCAATGACGACATTGAGCGGATCCAAAGGATTGATCGAGATGGAAGGCTCCGTCTGGTCGGAATCCGGGGAGTTCGTAACGTCGATGTTTGGAAATGGCCAGTTCGGAATCGAGGGAGGCACGGAAAGCGGGCGCATCCCACCGAGATGATGATGCGCTGGGTGGGGGCGGTCGAAATCACCCGGCTTCAACGAGGCATGTTGCGGAGCGACCCACTGCGCCCGCGCGCCGCTTGCAAAAACGGCTGACAACAACGCGACGAACGAGAGCCACTTCATGCGCGAATCAACACCGATTTCGTGCCGGGTGTGCCCTCCCTCGGCGCTCACTTTGTGACGATAACGCTCAATAGATTCGATACACATTTCCTCGAAAGTCGATCGTGTCAATATCGACAATTCTGATGTCACCTTCAAGATAAGCAAAAACGACGCGAACGTCTCCCAATCGGACTCGGAAATTGCCTTGGAATGCTCCCTTCATAGGAATAACGTCAGCATTATTATTCTCCTCTTTTGTGATCTTCCGAACAGCTTTTGCGACGTTGAGTTCGACGCTATCCTGAGAAACCTGAGAAGGATTTCTTTGAAGGAATTTCTCCGCCTGTTTCGAGTAGAGGAAACGGTACCGTTTCGGAGTCACAACGTCACTTCGTGAATGAAGCCAATTTCGCGGTCCGCGAGTGATATGGAATTCAGCATCGCTTCAAGCTCGGCTTGCTCGTTCGGATCGATCTCTCCGAGATGCGAAAGGTCAAGTTCCTCCGTTTGCCGAAGCCATTTCAGGGCGTTTGCGATCCGCTCTCTGGGAAAAACTTTCTTGTCCAGCAATACGACGAAACTGCTTGGATTTTCCGCTATGCTTATACCTTCCATTACTTATCAAAATCCCGTATTTTGAACTTGCGTTCCTTCGGTCAAAAGGGGGCCGTTATGCCACCCACAACTCTCTTAACTTTTCGCCTCGCATTCCCGCCGCTATCGCCACCATCAGCTTAATCCGTGCTTTCGGGCCGGTGAGATAGGGCGCAAAGATACAACCGAGTTTTTCCAGCTCGCGGCCCGCGCCTTCGTAAGCGTAGTACGGGCGCACGGGGCCGGACTGGCAGCGCGTGGTTATTACCACGGGAATATTCATCTCCCGCGCGCGGGAAATCCCATTTACCACTCCGGGCGGGACATTCCCCTGACCCATCGCTTCGATCACAATTCCTGCGGCGCCGGCTTTTAGCGCGGCGACGAAGAGCATGTCGTCCATGCCGGAATAGGTTTTGAGTAATTCCACATACGGGAGTTCCGCGTCTTCGCCGAGCGCGATCGTCTGGCGATTGTGTGGTTCGCGGGTGCGCTTCGGCTCGATGAGCGCGAGTGTATTGACCGTTCCGAGCGGGCCGAAATCCAACGAGCGAAACGTTCCCGGATTCATCGTGTGTGTTTTCGTTACTTCAGAAGCGGCATGAATTTCGCCATTCATCACGACGAGCGTTCCCATGTTCCGAAACGCCGGACTTGCCGCCACGGCAAATGCATCGACCAAATTTCGCCCGCCATCCCATGCCGCATCGGTAGAAGTATGCATCGAGCCGGTAACGACAACCGGCAGCACATCGCCGATGACGAGATCGAGAAAATAAGCGGTCTCTTCCATCGAATCGGTGCCGTGCGTGATAACGATGCCATCCGCGTGTTCTATCATAGCTCGGATAAATCCGGCAAGCGTGAGCATCATCTCCGGCGAAATATGCGGGCCGGGCAGCGTGGAAAAATCATGGACTTCGACGCGCACCGAGGGAAGATACTGCGCGATTTCGGGTACGCGCTCCAGAATCTCGCGCCCCGAAAGCGCGGGCACGACGCTTGAGGTTTTATTTGCGCTCACGGCAATCGTGCCGCCGGTAAAGATGGCCGCGATGCGTGCTTCGATCTGATTTGCTGCGCCTGATTCCGGGCGTGATTTTATTTTCGGTTCTTCGGTAATTTTCGATTCTTCAGTAACAAAACTCATGGAGGAGGATTATTGTATTGTGATTGGTACCATTAAAACTTCCGCTCGCGAAATGTGATTCCATTATACAAAGCTGATCGAATTCATTTGTCATCCTGAGCGAAGTTCGTCCGACCGAAGGGAGGACGAACGGAGTCGAAGGATCTCGTGTAGTTTGGCAGACAGGTGAGCCGCCAAAGATTCTTCGACTCCGCAAAACTCCGCTATCGCTCCGTTTTGCTCCGCTCAGAATGACATTGGGGCATCGACTTTTTCAAAACTAAATGTGTATTGTTTCGTAGGACGTTAATATTCCATCTTACCCACATGGCCATTCTTGTTACGGTTCTGTTACTCGTCATTTCGAACACGTTTATGACGTTCGCGTGGTACGGGCATTTGAAATTTACGTCGAAGCCGCTCTGGGTGGTCATTATCGCGAGCTGGGGTATCGCGCTGTTCGAGTATTGCTTTCAGGTTCCGGCAAACCGCTGGGGCTTCGAGCATGGGATCGATCCCATGAAGCTGAAGATTTTAACGGAAGCGATTGCTATTACGGTCTTTATCGTCTTCGCTCGCTATTATTTTGGCGATGCGCTGAAATGGAATTATGCCGTGAGCTTCGCGCTGATTTTTGGAGCAGTATTTTTTGCATTCGCCTTTAAATAATCGTTATGACCCGGCCCGTTTTATTCCTCCTTCTCCTCTTCGTGACCGTGCCCTGCGTTTCTTCCGCGCAGTCAACACGGACGCCGAAACATACGACCCGGACACGCGCGGCCGCCAAAGCGCGGACAACTGAAAATATCGCGGAAGAGAAGCCGCTGGAAATTTTTGGCATTCGGCCCGGAATTACATTCGATAGCGTAAAGAACATCATGGCCGCGGCCAGTACCACGCTGCGCGAAGTTCGCGAGGACACGATTTCGCATTCCTACACTGATAATCCGGCGCACGTTTATGTCGTTGACTCGATCATTTGCCGGCTGACCTACATGCGGATGGCCTTCGTCTTCGATGGCTCGAACCGATTGCGGCGTTTGACGATCACACCACGCGAAAGCTCGATCGCAGTTGGCGCGACGGATGACATCGAGAACGTCCTGCTCCTCTACTTCGGTCAGGAATGGGGCAAGCCAGAACTCGATCTTAGTCCCCCGCTGCCGGTCTTCCGGTGGCGGACGGGAAATATCGAACTGCGCGGATTTATTCGAAGAGGCTATCCGATGTGGGTACTGGAAGGATAATTAAGAATGAAGAATTAAGAGATAGGCATCGGATGTTATGAGTTCAGAAAGCGAAATGTATAAAGGCGTATTCGTCCAATTTGTCCACTCTTTCCAATGAGCCCAACCCGAAGTGAATCAACCGAGCCAAAACGCAACGATTCGCTCGAAGCGGAGTACGAGCGCTCCCTGCGCCCGCGCGAATTCGGCGAGTTCACGGGGCAAGCGAGCATCATCGAGAACCTGCGAATTTTTATCGCCGCGGCCCGCGCGCGCGGCGAGGCGCTCGACCATGCGCTATTCACCGGCCCGCCCGGACTGGGCAAAACGACGCTCGCGAATATTATCGCCAATGAAATGCATGCGCAAATCCGCGCGACCTCCGGTCCCGTGCTCGAACGCGCGGGCGATCTTGCCGGAATTTTAACTTCGCTCGAAGAAGGCGACGTGCTGTTTATTGACGAAATTCACCGGCTCTCGGCTGTCGTCGAAGAATATCTCTATTCCGCGATGGAGGATTACAAGCTCGACATCATGATCGATTCCGGCCCGAGCGCGCGCTCGATCCAGATCGAGCTGAAGCCCTTTACACTCATTGGCGCAACAACACGCGCGGGTCTGCTCTCTGCGCCGCTCCGATCACGGTTTGGCATTGCGAACCGGCTCGATTATTATCCAGCTTCGGCGCTCAAAACAATTGTGGAACGAAGCGCGCGGCTCATTCACATTGAAATTGATGACGAAGGCGCACTCGAAATCGCGCGCCGCTCTCGGGGCACGCCGCGCATTGCCAACCGCTTGCTGAATCGCACGCGCGATTTCGCGCAAGTCAAAGGCGATGGCACCATCACGCTCGAAATTGCGCTCATGGCGCTCAAGGCGCTCGAAGTCGATGAGCACGGCTTCGATGAGATGGACAAGCGAATCCTGCTCACGATCATCGAGAAATTTGGCGGAGGGCCAGTGGGACTGAACACGATCGCGGTCGCTGTCGGCGAAGAAGGCGGGACGATCGAGGAAGTCTATGAGCCGTTCCTGATTCAGGAGGGATTCCTCGCCCGCACGCCCCGCGGCCGAGAAGCCACGCGATTGGCCTATAAACATTTTGGAATTGCCGAACGAACGGGCGAGACACTATTCGAAAACGGGTAGCAAAAGCGAGTGCCTTTCACTCAGCAACAGTTTGTTTTTTAGATTTCAATGGCTCCTGGTTTTTTTGTCGTAAGTTTGTATTAAACATTACGGTCGAACCCACTACGGCTCCCAATCGAACCGCCCCGGCTCCCTCGCAAATGCTCTAACGACCCAACGATACTCCGTTCTACATTCAACATAAAATAAGGACTACCACAATGGAACTTAAACGTTCGCACCAAACTTCGGTTTTCACGGCTCACGGCTCACGGCTCACGGCTCACGGCTCACGGCTCACGGCTCACGGCTTTAATTATCATTCTCCTCACAACGTTGTCGGAACCGGTGCTTGGTTCACATGCGAGATGGTTAGTGGACACCAAATCAACTATATCCCTTCAATCGCATGAGTGCTCCATAGCACGGAGAGCGCCAATTACTGGCGATCCCTCAGGAACCAAAAGCGTTCTTGTCTCAGCGTATTGTACCTACCCACCGAGTGGTGGTTCGGGGGAAGTGAATACAAGCTATAGCGACGATGGAGGTGTGACATGGAACGAAAGTACCACGCCGATCCCAAATCCTGCAGGCTATGGCACAACGGACGATGAGAAAATAGCGTACCGGGAAGGATCGAACGGTTCTCCCGAACTAATTGCCATTTTCCGGGGATTCTCTACCACTGAAGGAACCTTTTTGAATTACTCTTCTGATAACGGAATAACATGGGAATATTTAACACCTTATTACACCGGACAACAGAAGGTCGAGTTGAACGATGGCGTTAACAAATTTACTCAGCGCCCGCTCATAACAACGGACCCTACTTCGAATAATGCTTACATTGCATGGTCAACGGAGGGGAATGAGAGCTATGTAAATGTCGCTACAATCGCAAGCGGAGGTCAAACTCTATCGAATAAATACTACGATGCTACCGCTCTCGAAACAGGGGGGATAGAAGGCTCGGGGGCAGACACCGCGAGTTATGTTGTCGAAGCATGCAACATTTCGGTGGATGCGAATGGATACATTTATCTCTTATGGAGAAAGCGATATCTAAGAACGAGCACGTTTGTTCTGTATATTGACGAGTCCAAAAATGGAGGAGTCACCTGGACTAAGGAGGCTGCAACCATCACTAAAGATGCAGCGAAACCCGAAGATGATGAAAGGATACCCCAGCAGGAGGTAACTAAATATGTCGATTATGCTACCATGACGATTTCGTCGTCCCCTTCAACCTGCGCGGCCGGCGATAGCATTTTTGTAGCCTATCCGCAGTTACCGCAAAATATCGCAGATAACGGTATTAGCGATTTATATTTAGCTTCAGCCGCTCTTTCAGCAGGGAGCATCGGCGCTTGGGGAACTTATAACATTAACGGAGACAACGTTGATTGGGGGAGCGGTTATACTAACACGCTTTTAAGACAATTCGAGCCGTCTCTTGCACCAGATGGGCTTGGCGGTGTTTTTCTTCTCTACTACTCTGGTGCAGTACAACCGTCTTATATGAGAACTGAAGAGGAAGGTATTAGCGCTGTTCTATTCGAGACTGGAAACCGTCCGCAAGTTGTTCTAAGCTATAGCCAATCGGAGTATCTAATGAATCAACTAAGTGATTACATAGGGATTGTATGGGATCCCGATCAAAGTGAAGCTTTCCCTGTATGGACAGATATCGCATATTCTCCCATAACCCACATCTGGTCGATTGGAATTCCCGATCTCGATATAGCGGGAACTGTTTCCAATCCGGCTCTCGGCGATCTGGGCTTCAGCAACCAGCGGCGCATTGTGATGACCGACAACATGGCTCACCTCATTGGATTTGGTGGTAAGGGATCAGGGCTGAGCGACAATCCAGAAGCAATCTGGTATAGCGAGCAGACTTCTAATTCAGCTGGAACGGCACTGGATTGGACTCCACCTTACCATTTGGGCGAATCTTCCTCTCTTAATCAAACACCTGCAGAAGGTGTCTATCAGATGGGTGGAAGCTCTGGACAAAAGGCCATAGCCGTCGTTTGGCCAGCAGGAAGCAATCCAGAATTAGGATACAGGATCGAATATCGTATCAAAGAGTGGTGCATTTGCGATGGAGGAGAGGGGAGCAACTGGTCGCCACTCCAGTGGTTTGGAATTGGTTCCGCTCCGGTCAATGTAGCTATTGCTCCCTTAACCGTGCCTGTCACTGGCAGCGGATTAACTGCCTCTGCGGAAAGATACCTACTTGGGTGGGTCATTACGTGGGAAACGGATGGACTTCTCATGTCTAAGACCGTGCTTCGAGGCGGTCAGCTAACAACAGGTACAAACCCCGCAGCAATGCAAAATGAAGACTGGGGTGCGCGGTACGACAATTTCACGCTCGCCCCTGCGCAACAAGGTCAGCTCTTCCCTTACACAAATAATGTCCTTGTAAATGATGGAGCGATTATTCCATCACCGGAGAGACTTGTCATCGATGGCTTTGTAACAGCTACCTCGAATGAGAGTAAAGGGACTGGAACTCTAAACCCTGGTGATCTGACGCAGGAAGTTATCTTTACTGGAGACGGAACGAAAGCTAACACCGATGTCTGGGACGTAAATCCGACTTACGTGACCACCCCGACACCTTCGCTTGGCGCACAGGGCACGAACCTAGGCGAGCTGAATATAGCGCCGCCAGGACAGTGCGCTACGACGCCCCTCGACGCGCCGAAAGCTGAGATAATACACGAGCCGTCCGGAATATCTATTATCAGTCCACCGAGGTTGTACTTCGACCGGAACCCATCCGTAACGATTACCAGCACCGGGCAAAAAATTGTGGCGTGGGAGCATGAAGATTGTAGTTCCATCGCTAGCTCGAGTACCTATTCCTGTGCGGACTGTATTTCGCAACCGACGCCCTGCCCGGCCGGTGCGCTGGACTATGCCTCCATTCGTACTCGCAAAACTCTTGCCAATGGTTGGACCGATCCAACGTACGATGAAATCGTAGGTTCAGCGAACGACCTTAAGTTCGATTGGCTTCGAAATCCGAGCGTTACCGCATTTCCGAAAACCCCGCTGCCGGATAATAGCTCCCTCACAACCGATCAGGATCCCGGCGCTGCCGAACTTCTCTTTTGGCAGCAAAATGCAATAACCCCCAGTAGGCTGTATTGCAACTATACGGAGAGTTCCTCTTACACGATCCATGAACGGCAATTCGATGAAGCTAAGGGCCCCAATCACTGGCTGGGCGGTTGGAGTTCTCGTGATCCTCAGGGTGGCATACCAGAGTGGCCTACAAGCAACGATAATGGATTTCCCGGCGCGAATTCGCAG
>DASRZC010000040.1:0-16888 GCA_035686785.1 Kapaibacterium sp. (SeqCode) | reverse complement strand
CAGCCGGTCCTTCTAATAACATCCGAATTCCCCACAATCGTTATGCGCCGATGCTCTTTTCATAGTGGGGAATCAGGGCTGTTTTCGAGTCAAAGGCAACATCGCCTCGATATCCTTTCTCAAACGGCATCTTACACGCGAATGCAAAGAGATTCCCTGGAACTCCTTCGAAGAGCTTTTGCGAACCCTTGTTGAAATCCGCATTCTCGATCAAATGAACGAAAATATGATCGTTCCTTTCTTCGAGGCTAATAAGCCCCTGAATGATCGTCGGATTTAGGATGGTTGTCCGCGTATAGACTTCTCGTTCTTTCTGGTGAAGTTCCCGTACCCAATCGAACTACCAGGCGCCATCTTTGAGAAGATTGGAATCGCTTGGCCAAAGTTGTTCGATCATGGTATCGAACACTTCTCCGGAAATTCGAAGCTGGATCGATTTGGTCAGTTTATCGATCCTCACATTCATCCTACGGTTCTGTTTCGTTTTCACCTTATGATCCGCGGAAATGATATAGTTTTTACATTGCTCTCGCCAACATCCCTGCTCATTGCTTCAAAATTGTAAATTCGACGCGGCGGTTTTGCTGGCGGCCGGCGTCGGTATTGTTCGAGGCGACGGGCTTGGTATCGCCATAGCCTTTCACACGCAATCGATCAACACTGATTCCCTTACTGACAAGGTAGTTTGCCACAGACTGCGCGCGTGCCTGCGAAAGCTCATTGTTCGTTACCGCGGTCCCCACGTTATCCGTGTGTCCGCCAATGGAAATCTCCATGCTCGGATTATTATTCAGGAGCTTAACGACGCGGTCGAGCTCCGCAAACGATTCAGGACGAAGATCCGCTTTTGCCGTTTCGAAAAAAATATTATTCAGCCGAACGACTTCCCCTTTTTCGATCGGGACGAGCATCAGGTCGCGCTCGATTTCCTGGTATTCCGTTACTTTCGTCAGATCGAGATTCTCGCTGACGGGAACATATCCCGGCGCCTCGGCGCGGTAGCCGTATGTTTCGCCGGCGGGCAGCGTGATTTTATAGGCTCCCGTTCCTGGGCTGGTACGCGCGCTGCCAATGTCCTTGCCGGTTTCAAGATTTTCATATTTAATTTCCGCGTTAACCGGCTGGCCCGTTTTGGCGTCGACCACGCGTCCACTCACGAGCAGCACAGGCCGCGGCCGCAGCGCCTCGGGAAGTTTCACTCGAAAAATATCGCCCATGCCGATCGAATTTTCGGTCGAAACGAAATAGGCATATTCTCCGGAAGCAGGGACGGTATAATAGGCATCCCATCCCGGCGTATTGAGTTGCGGGCCAAGATTTTCCGGCTCGCTCCAATGCTGCCACGTCGAATCCAAACGGCGCGTGATATACATGTCCATCGAGCCATACCCCGCAAATCCTTCGGATGCAAAATAAAGGGTTTCGCCATCGGAGGCGAGGAACGGCGTTGCTTCGTCCGCCGCGGAATTCACATCCGGCCCTAAATTCTTCGGAGCGGACCATGTTCCATCCGGTTGCAAAAAGCTGACGTAGAGATCTTTCCCGCCGTAGGAATCCGCGCGATCCAAACTCAGGATGATCGTTCGGCCATCGTTGGAAAGACAAAATTCCACGAAGACCGCGTGCGTGTAGTAATCTTTTACGATGACTTCATCCGGCACGCTCCATCCGCCGGCGATCTGGTGTGTGAGCCACAACCCAAAATGCGCCGGCCCACCGGCCGTTGGCGTGTATGTGCCACCCAGAAGGAGCGTGTTGCCATCCGGCGTCACGCTGGCAACGAAGGAACCGTAGCCATTATTCAGCATCGGGCCGATATTCTGAAGCGGCTGCCACTCGCCATCCGAGTCCTGCGTGGAAAACCAAATATTGTCATTGTTATTCTCATCGTGTGGCACGCCGGGACGGCGGAAATTCTGTGGATGGTTTTTGCGATCGACGTAGAGCGTTTTACCATCCGGAGAAATCACGGGCAGCACTTCATCGTAAGCGGAATTAATATTCGGTCCCAAATTCTCGCGTGGGCCGACGTTGACATTCGGGGCAACGTTGATCTCCGCCTGAATGGGCGTCGTCAGGTCCGAGATTGCGATCGCATCGATTTCATTCGGGCCGGGAACCAAACCCGGCTGTAACACAAGTTCGACGGCGGCAACAGTATATCGCGTCCTCGGTTCGAAGCGCCAATGCTCGACTTTCGCGTCGATCCCGTCGAAATGCGGCTGATAGACGATGGAATCCCGCTTGCGGTCCTGGTCATCGAAGAGAATGATTTTTTCGATCGCGCCCGGATAATAATTTTCCGCAATCGCGACCTGCTGGATTTTCATCGGATCCGTAAATCCGACCTTGAGCCACTCTTCCTGCGTGCCCTGATCGGGATCGCTCGCCGGAAGCCAGGCGCAAGGGCTATCCCCCGTCGCGGGACATTTATTTGGCTTACCTAAGACCTGCTCGGCACTATATTGATGCGATCCGTACGGCGCCTTTTGCGAAGAATACCCAAGCACTTCGCTCGCCCATTCGACATGCTGCGCGCGAATCGGCGATGCAAGAAAACAAAATGCGCCAATAAAAAAAAGGAGAAGCTTCACGAAGCGTGCATGGAATACGAAATGAGCGAGCGTGCGAAGCATCAGGCCAGGTCTTTGAAATCAGCGTCTTGTGCGTGCGTCCGGTCGATCTTGGGGGAAGCGGGGGCAGCGTTGCGAAAACGCTTCCCCATCTCTTCTTCGCGCCGTTCCCGCTCGCGTTCCTCATAGCCGCGCGAGAGCGGAGCCACGATCCTGCGAAACGCGAAATAGAGAAGAAATGCCACGAAAACCAGCTCGAAGATGCGCGCCATGCTCCCCGAACACCGCGCGGATGAAAAACGTCAACTCAAAAATTATGAAGAAAAAATCGGCGTCGGCGGAGGGACGGAAAGATATTCCACCGGAGGATGCGGCTCGCGGTAGATCGCCGTGAGCAACCGGTCTACTTGCTCCGGACTCGTGAAAAAATCGACATCCTGTGCATTTACGACGATGAGGCGCGTTTCGCGATAATGGAAGAAATAATTATTGTAGGTCTCCACAACCTGAGACAAATACTCAGGGGAAAGGTTTTGCTCGAAGGGCCGCCCGCGCCGCCGGACGCCTTCGAGAAGTTCCGGAACGCCCGCCTGGAGATAAATAACGACATCGGGAACCGGAACGGATTTTACTAATGCCTGCTCGACTTCATCGTAAAGTGCAAGCTCCTCCTCCGACAAATTGATCGAGGCAAAAATCCGGTCCTTCGCAAAGAGATAATCGCTCACGACGTTCTCGTAAAAAAGATCGGTTTGAAGCACTTCTTTCTGCTGACGAAAGCGCGAGAGCAAAAAAAAGATTTGCGTTTGAAACGCATGAGCGCGGCGGTCTTCGTAAAACGGCGCGAGAAAAGGATTCTCCTCGAATTGTTCGAGTACAAGCTTCGCGCGCAGCCGCTCGGCAAGCTGCTCCGCGAGCGTCGTCTTGCCGGCCCCGATGGCGCCTTCAATTGCGATGTAACTCACTTCGTAGTAGATAGTGGAATCGTGAAGAGTGGATAGTTATTGAAGCACGAAATCTGTTTTTTGCACGCCGGACATTTCTATTTCGTCCGTTTGGTTCTTCATTGTTTTTTTTAGAATTGGGTGAATAAAATCTGGATGGAGTTCTGCCATCGGAACTAATACGAATGCGCGCTTCGGAATTTCCGGATGCGGAAGCGTAAGCTCCGGGCTGTTCATCACCAGATCCCCGTAAAACAATAAGTCGAGATCGATCTCGCGCTCGTGCCAGCGCGGCCGCGCGGTCCGCCCCAGCGCCGCTTCCAACGCTTTGAGGCGGACTGCAAGTTCGAGCGGCCCAAGCGGCGTGCGCAATTCCACAACCGCGTTCAAATAATCTGGCTGCGGCACTCCGCCGACCGGCTCCGTTTCATAAATGGAACTAACATTTACAATTTCGCCGAGCGTTCGCAAGCCATTCATCGCCGATTGAAGGTAGCCCAAACGCGGCTCGACATTCGATCCCAGCCCGATGAAAGCCCGTGCTCCTTCATGCTCCATTTCCATTTGTTTTCTTATGGCATTCAACTTCGACCGTATCGAGCACGACCCCCGCCGAGACTCCCGGCTTGCGCACGCGAACGATCACTTCGCTCGCCGGAAATTGCGCAAGTAGCTGCGCGGCAATCGCGTCCGCCAGCGATTCCAGCAAATGAAACCGCTTCGAAGTGCTGATCGCTACAATCGATTCCTGGAGCTTCACATAGTCGATCGTGTCCGCAAGGTCATCGCTCTTCACGGCTTGTTCGAGCGCGGCTAAAAGCTCCACATCGATTTCGAAGCGCGCGCCGTGCTCCCGCTCGTGGGCGTGTGCGCCGTGATAAGCATAAATCTGAATGTTCTTTAGGCGAATCCACATGATGGTTCTGCAAAATTACGACTGCCGCGGCTACTGAAATCCAAATTCGTCCCACCGCGCATCGACCCTATGAATGATTTCCTCCGGCATCACGCATGGATTGGGATAACCCGGCTTCCACGTCGCGTCGATTCCCATAATTCCTTCGTGAACCGGACTGGCTCCCACCAGTCTCGAACGGGTAAAGATAACATCGCGCGCCGCATCGAACCGGGTGAAAATTCCCCAGATTATTTCCAGCTCGCTATCAAGATTGACATCTTCACTGACTGCTGCTACTATTTTTATTCCTTTGGGAAGCCTTTCGATATTGGTTTCTGAAATTAGCTTTTCAATTATCTGGTGACCGACCGTTTGGACGGCAGTGGACGGAGTGAACAGGTTTGGCATTCCGATTTTTACCACCAGGAGCGTATCTTCGAGCACTTTCCATTCACGGATGCGAGCATCTTGATTTTTCAAATCCTGGGAGGCACTGCCGGTCCTTGCAAAAAATGGACTTGGACCTCTTGGCGGATAGGCGCCGCCGCTCGACGTTGCCGAAAGCTTCTCCGTCGCATCGAGCAGCATTTTGCTTCCTAAATTCATTGTATAGCTCGTGAAATCGAGCGTGTCCATCGCCGTATTGGTGAGGAGCAGAAAATCGTAATGCGGATCGAAATTATCTCGGATGGCACGCAAGAGAGCGCGGAAGTTGCGATTGTTCACATTCTCGCTCACGGCGATTCCGCATTTCGTAAGCGAAAGCTGCCCATCGGAGACCACTCCGAGTGCAGCTTTCATCGCTTCCTTCGCATAACGCTGTTTTGTTCGAATGCCGAGCAGATTGTGGAATCCGGCTTCATAGTACGCCCACACATCGTGGACATCGGAATGCAGAAGCTGAACGAGCGGCCCGAGAATAAGTTGGTTCGCATTGCCAAGCCACTTATCCTCCATCGGCGGTTTGCCAACAACGGTGGCGGCGAAAACAGCTTTTGGCAAATGCGAAATCGCGCGAATGTGAAAGACCGGAAACATCGCGGCATGAGAGTAATGTCCGAAGTGATCGCCGAACGGCCCTTCGAGCCGCCGCTCGGTGGGTAGAACGATTCCCTCGATTATAAATTCCGCGTTGGAGGGAACATCGATCGAGATAGATAATCCTCGGCGCATAGGCGTCGGGCGTCCACGCAAAAATCCGGCGAATAGCACTTCATCGATGGATTCCGGCAGCGGCGCGACCGTGGCAAGCAAGAGCGCGGGATCGCTTCCAACGGCGACAGCCACTTCGAGCGGCTGACCCAATGCCTCCGCCTGGTGATAATGGAATCCGCCGCCCTTCTGGATTTGCCAATGCATTCCCGTTTCCGCAGGGCCGAAGACTTGCATTCGGTACATTCCAAGATTTCGCTTTTTCGTCTCCGGATCGTAGGTGAAAACCTGCGGCAGCGTAATAAATTTTCCGGCATCTTCCGGCCAGGTTTGCAAGATCGGAAGTTTATCTAAATCCGGCTTGTCGAACGTATGTCGCGGCTCTTCGGGGCTTGTTTTTCGGATACGCGCAGCGAGAAGACGAGATAGAATCGGCCGTGCAGCGCGCCATACGGCACGCGGTTTTGGCGGAAATATTCGTTCCGCGAGATGAAGCAGCGATTCGCCCAAATGTTCGGGATCTTCACCAAGCGCGATGGAAAGCCGGCGGTCACTCGCAAGCACATTCATCGCAAGCGGAAAGCGCGAGCCTTTTACCCGCTCGAAGAGTAACGCTTTTCGTCCTTCGGCAAGCGCGCGAATCGCGATCTGCGGCGCTTCCAAAACAGGATCGACTTCCGCGGAAATACGATGCAGCTCCCCTTCGTGCTCGAGCCGAGTGAGAAATTGCGAAAGCGTATCGAAGCCGCGCTCTTTTGGGGAAGTGTCCCGGACGGATGCCATTATTCTAACTCCTCCGATCTCCATCCCTTTCCGATCTCAACGCCCAGATGAAAAAGAACTTTGTTTACAAACCCCTGCACGTATTCTTCGACCGTCGCCGGAACAAAGTAAAGCGGCGGCGAAATCGGCATGATAATAACGCCTTCGGCGGAAAGCTCCGCGCACTGCCGAAGTGTAATTGTCGAAAGTGGAGTTTCGCGAACGCACAGAATTATTTTCCGGCGTTCCTTCAGGCAAACGGCAGCCGTGCGCGTGATAAGCGTATCGCCAATGCCAGAGGCGATCTTGCCAATCGTGCTCGTCGAAGCGGGAAGGATGACAAAGGCATCGATGTGGTTCGTGCCGGAAGCCAGCGGAGCGGTAAGATCGGAATCCGAAAAGATTTTTTTGCAGAACGGCGCGATGGCCGCGAGAGGATCGGGAAGATTAAGCTCGTCCTTCATCACCGCTTTGCCCCATTTCGAGACAACCACAAATTTCTCGTGCGGGCATCGCCGCAAAAAGTCCATTGCATAGACCGCGCCGCTCGATCCGGTGATGCCGATGGCAATTCTTTGGGAACGGTCGCTCATGTTAAAGTTACTCCGGCAATGACAAAAAGAAGGACGACAAATCCGACCACGGCATTGATCTTAAAAAACGCAAGCTGCACATCCGCCGAGCGCTTTTGTTCGAGATATAAAAGGAATCCCGAAATAAGAAGCAGCGTGCCGGCAATAAGGCTGCCGCGGAATGCGATGAGATATACTCCCACCAGTACCAAAAAGGATAGGAAATGAATCATGCCGGAAAGTTGAAGCGCGCGCCGGGACCCAAGCCGCGCGGGTAGCGAGAACAAGCCTTCGCGCTTATCGAAGGCTTCATCCGATGTGGAATAAATAATATCAAACCCCGAAGCCCAGAGCCAGGTAAAAAACGAAAGCAGTATTGCTGGCCAGGAACCATCGAGCGAAGGACGCGCCGCGAAATACGCTCCAAGCGGCCCCAGCGCAAGCGAAGCGCCAAGCCCGAAATGCGAAAGCGAAGTGAATCGCTTCATAAAAGGATAGACGCCGAAGACGATCACCGGAATGGGTGATAGCATGAGGCAGAGAGGATTCAATGCTGCCGCGCACGCAAAATAAAGGATAATCCCGGCGGCAAGTACAGTATAAGCTTGAGAAATGCTCATCCGCCCGGTAGGAAGCTCGCGGCCGGCTGTGCGCGGATTTTTCGCGTCAATGTGGCGATCGACAATTCGGTTAATGGCGAAGCCGATAGTGCGCGCGCCCGTAGCAGCGCCGAGAATAAGCAATGCCATCCGAACGACGGCTGATGGCGCGAGAACGATCCCATCCACTCGATTCGCATGAAGGCCCAGCGCCATGCCCGCATAAATCATGGGCAGCGAAAACAGCGTATGCTCGATTTTAACGAAGGAAAAATATTTTTTCATTGCATCGTTTGCGAGGCATCAACTAAAAGCCGGAGCGCGTTGATATATCCTTGCGGGCCACGTCCCATAATCATACGAACATGATCCAAGCCCTCAAACACGGTATGCCGGCGGAATTCTTCCCGCTTTGTAAGATCGCTTATATGCACCTCGACCATCGGCTTCCCCACGGCGGCCACGGCATCCCGTAACGACCAGGAATAATGCGCCAGTGCGCCGGGATTCATAATGATTGCATCTAACCACAGTCGTTCCGAATGGAGTTGGTCGATCAGCGCGCCTTCGTGATTCGACTGGAAGAATTTTAGCTGGACACCAAATTTCGATGCCTCGATTTGAAGCATCAGATTAATATCATCCAGCGTGGCGCGGCCATAAATCGCCGGCTCGCGCTCGCCGAGCAAGTTCAGGTTCGGACCGTGTAATACTAAAATATTCATACAAGCGTGAGCATATAATCAATTGCTTTGGAAGCATTCGTGTCGGAAATTTCCGTAACGAATGCCTCGCCAATTGAGCGGAGGAGGATAACCCGGTTCTGACCCTTTTTATCTCGCCGGAATGCTTCGAAAATTCGGCTGGTGGTCGCATCTATTTCGCTCGCGATAGGAATTCTTCCGAGCACAAGTTCGATCTCAGCCCATTCCGTTTCGGTTAGATGCCCCAATTCTTTCGAAAGCCAGGATGCCGCGCGCATTCCCAGGAGCACCGCTTCGCCGTGGCGTAATACAGCGAAATCGCTCGCTGCTTCCAGGGCATGACCGAAGGTATGTCCGAAATTCAGGAGTTCCCGAACGCCCTCCAGTCGTTCGAATTCATCGCTTTCCACATAGCGCAATTTCTCTACGATGGAATCGTAAATAACTTCCTCATACGCCGCGTCCACGCCGCGCACAAGGCGACGCACGCTCTTCGTGAGCTTCTTCCAAAGTTCCGGGTTCCCAATGAGTGTATACTTGAATACTTCCGCGAGACCTGCGAGGCGTTCGCGCTTTGGCAGCGTTTTTAAATAGATCGGATCGACGATGACTTGCAGCGGCGGATAAAATGTCCCGATCGCATTCTTTCTTCCAAAATGATCGATGCCGGTTTTTCCGCCAATGGCGGCGTCCGCTTGCGCAATCAGCGTAGTCGGAATATGGACAAGCGGCAGCCCGCGATGGTAAAGGCTCGCCGCGAGGCCCGCAATATCCGTCACCACTCCCCCGCCGAATGCCACAAGGAGTGTTGTTCGGCGCGCAGCACCATTTTCGTTCAGGCTACTTAGGATAGTCGTTAAGGTGTCGATATTCTTATTGACTTCTCCGCCTTCAATAACTATTTCGCGCAACACTACCTTCAATCCTAGTTCCTTCTGAAGTTTTTCCCGAAGTGCGGGCCAATGTAATTGATCGATCTGCTTGTCCATGACAACGATGAGTCGCGAAAAACTTCGATCTCGAACAAGATGACTAAGCTCACGAGCGGCAATCCCATTTCCAACCAGAATGGGATAGGTTCGAAGCGCGCTCCGCGCGATAAGCGTTCGGTGCCGAGGCGCAAGGAGCACTTTGAACGACATCTCATCGAGCGCGGTGATGAGTTCATGCGCCAATTCTTCGGTCGTTCGGTCCTCGCCTCTTGCATCGCGCAGAACAAAATGCAGCGTGGCCTGTTCGTAATACGCGCGGCGACTACTCAGCAAGCCCGATAATTTCCCGCGCAGTTCTTCCGGAGAAGCCGCGCGGAAGAGCGGACGGTCGCGGCCCTGCAAAATATCGTTCAGGACATTCTTCGCGGCTTCCTTCACGGTCACGTCGATCCAAATTGGGATTCCCGAACCTCGCAGGATGGCACGGTTCAGCGAGCTTAAAACAACGCCGCCGCCCGTGGCAATGATCCGAGGCTTTCCATTCCATGACGCCGCTTCTAGCAGCGCCGCCGTTTCTAACTCACGAAACGATGCTTCGCCGCGCGAGGAAAAAATAGTAGCAATGGATTCACCCGCGATTCGCTCGATTTCCGAATCCAAATCCACGAAAGCATAGTGGTCGAGCAAAGCCGAAAGCTCGCGGCCAATCGCGGATTTCCCTGCGCCGGGCAATCCGATGAGATAGAGATTGCGATTGTGCCAGGTCATGGCTTCGCGGGGTTAAGATGAAGCGCGCGGCGGCGAATTGCTACGCGAGCCGAGAGTTCTGTAAGCGTATCACCACCAAACGTCTCCAATAATTCGCTCGCAATTGTCATCGCCACAACCTGTTCCACAATCACGGCCAGCGCGGGAACGGCGCAGACATCGCTTCGCTCGATGTGAGCATCGCGCGCTTCGCCCGTCGTAAGATCGACCGATGGCAGCGGCCGCATTAGCGTCGAGATCGGCTTCATAGCAGCACGCACGACGATTGGCTCACCATTCGACATTCCACCTTCGATTCCGCCGGCGTTGTTTGCCCCGCGATGAATCCGGCCGTCTTCCATAAAGATAGAATCATGTGTCTCCGACCCGCGCCGCGCCGCCGCATCTTTTCCTAAACCAATCTCAACCGCTTTCACCGCCTGAATGCTCATTACCGCTTGCGCGAGTAGTCCATCGAGCTTTCGATCCCAATGCACATGGCTTCCAATTCCAGGTGGAATATTTTTAATAACGCATTCGACAATGCCTCCAAGGCTATCGCCCTCCTTCTTTGCAAAGTCGATAGCTGCTATTATTTTTTCTTCTGCTTCCGAATCGAACACCCGCACACGGCTTGCCACAAGGCGCTCCCGTGCTGCAAAAATATCTTCGGGCAAGCTCGAAGCAATCGCACCAATCGTTGTTACATACGCAATTGATTCCATCCCCAATTCGCGAAGCAACGTAGATGCAATCGCTCCGAGTGCAACCCGAATAGCTGTCTCTCTCGCGCTCGCCCGTTCGAGAACATTTCGAAGATCTTCGGAGTGACCGTATTTCATTGCGCCCGCAAGATCGGCGTGGCCGGGGCGAGGAATGGTCACGGCGGGAATGGGAGCGTCCGTTGGGCCAATCGGCATTCGCTCTTTCCAATGCGCCCAATCTTTGTTCTGGATAAGTACCGCAATGGGCGCACCAGTCGTCACGCCATTGCGCACGCCGGAAACAATCTGCGCAGCATCTTTCTCGATTTGCTGGCGCCGGCCTCGGCCATAGCCTTGCTGGCGCTCGCGAAGAATGGGATCGATGTTGCGCTCGGCCACGAGTGAAAGTCCCGCCGGCATTCCTTCCAGAATTCCAACGAGCATCTCCCCGTGCGATTCACCGGCCGTTAAATATCGGAGGCGTCCCATCGTGGAATGAGGTATTTTGAAAGTGAATCGTGAAGCATTCGAAATTCTTCCATGCTCAACAGCGATCGCGCCGATTCAAAGCCGGTCATCCAAAAGTGCTGCGAAAGAGCGGCTTGCTCGATGAGCATTCCCAGTCCATCCTCAGCGTGTGCGCCGCCGCGTTCGGCCAAATCGAGGAATCGCGTGCGAAGCGGGTTATATACCAAATCCACGGCGATGTCGCCCGGACGCCATTCAAAAGTATCCAGCAGCGATTCTTCTCCGCGCTGTCCCACCGGCGTTGCCTGAACAATAAATTGCTCTCCCCCGTCTCTTCGGAATTCATCGAGCGAAAGAATGGTAACCAATGGATATGGCAAGACCGCTCGCCTCGCTTCCTGGATCGAACGGGCCGCAAGAGTAATGGACTGCCACCCACAATCATGGAGCGCACGAAGCACCGCGCGTGCCGCACCGCCTGCGCCTAAAATGGTAAGCGAATATTTTTGGTAAGAAAGATCCAGGCAGGATTTCTCCAACGCGAAGCGGAAGCCATCGCCATCCGTGGATATAATTCGAAGTGGCGTACTGCACGCAATGGTATTTGCGGAATGAATCTGGCGAACGGGGGCAGATGATTCCCCTTCCATCGCCGCGGCGGCAAATTTGTATGGGAACGTAACATTGAATCCAACAAAGCCATCATTCGCGCCACTTTGTATGCGCGAATAAAATTCCGCCTCGTTGCGGCATTCGATCCTGGTGTAATCTATTGCATTGTAACCCGATCCGAGCTTTGCGCGAAGAATTCCAAACAGTTCCCGATGAACCTCCGGCGAGATGCTGCGCGAAAGGGATCGCCCAAGCAGGGCAGCGTTCAAAATCTTCATGCTGGCCGGACCTCAACACTCTTTTTCCCTGCGACCAACTGAAGATGCGCGTAAAAATCGGGATACGAAACGGATGCCGATTCCGCGCCTTCCATCTCACAAACCCCATCGCAAAACAGCGCGGCAATGCTGAAAGCCATGGCGAGCCGGTGATCGCCGCCGTGATGAATAACGGCATTCGCCAGCCGTCGTTCAGGCCGCCCCTGAATCACTATCCCATCTTCCAATTCCTCCACTTCCACACCGAACGCTTCGAACTGCTTCGCGGCAAGCGTAAGGCGGTCACTCTCTTTGACGCGCAATTCGGCGGCACCGCGAATCGTGCTTTCGCCATCCGCGAAGATTGCAAGCACCATGAGAATAGGAAGCTCGTCGATTAAAAGTGGAACGTCCTCCGCGCCAATCTGAAAAGGAAGGAGATTGCCGCTCGTGCGATCGCCAAAGACCGTAAGGGTTCCACGCGGCTCGTTCCATTCTTCGACGACATCCTCCGCTTCCAACTCGACACCCATGAGCGTAAGCACTTCCAGGAAGCGGGTGCGGCTTGGATTTAGCGATACGCCTTCTATCCTGATTCGCTTTCTTAACAAGACCGCCGCGGCAATCAGAAACGCCGCGCACGAAAGATCGCCGGGAACTTGATACTCTACTTCTTCCGGAGGCGTTGCCACAATCTCCGGCGATAACCGTATCACATCTTGTCCTCCGATTCCAAATCCAAACGCTGCCATCATGCGCTCGGTATGATCTCGGCTCTTCGCGGGTTCCCGAACTCGAGTAATTCCATCCGCAAAGAGGCTGGAGAAAAGCGCCGCAGTCTTCATTTGCGCGGAAGCAACGGGAAGCGTGATCGCCGCGCCATGAAGTTTCGTGCCATGAATGGCTGCCGGGAGCGTGCCCTGCTTGCTTGTCCCGATGTGGGCGCCCATAGTCGAAAGCAAATCGGCCAGGCGTTTCATTGGCCGCGCGGAGAGCGAAGCATCTCCCGTAATGGTGCTCGAAAAAGTTTGCCCCGCAAGGAGGCCCATGAGGAGCCGCGCGGTTGTTCCGGAGTTTGCACAATTGATGGCATGCGATGGTGCGCGATAGCCGCGCAGTCCCACGCCTTGCATATTGATCTCACTCTCGGTTATTTCGACGGGAACTCCAAGAGATTCCAGCGCAAGAATGGTCGCAATAATATCGTGCGAAATCGTCTGGGGAGATTCGATCGGTATCCGGAATGCCGAGGTGGTGAGGGAACCTAAAAAAAGTAAACGGTGCAGAATCGACTTGTCGGGAGGCATGGAAAGCGTAACGGGCGAATCATCGGGGACGATCCTGTTGACGGGCGAAATTCGAACGAGCATCCTCTCAAATGGAATTAAATCGAGTTGGCGTCAGGCGTCGCCAGCCAGTTCTATGGCATTTTGCCGGACCGCGCGTGGGAGCACGCCCAGCAAGCCCAGCGCTTCGCGCGCAGCATCCTGCTCCGCTTCTTTTTTCGAATGCCCGGTTCCGGAACCATGTCGCAGGCCATTCACCATCACATCGACGGAAAACGTCCGCGCGTGATTGGGGCCTTCTTCCTTCATCGTGACGTACCTTGGAGACGATAATTTCTTCGACTGCACGAACTCCAGCAGCATGGACTTATAGTTCTTATCCGAGAGCATCAACTCATCGCGGCGCGCGTGCGTGATAATATGCCGGTAAATAAAATCGCGCGCGGCCGTCATTCCGCCATCGAGATAAATGGCGGCGATCACGGCTTCATACGCATCGGCCAGCAGTGTAGCGGAACCGCGCTTGAGCGCCGAATCGGCGGAGGTAGAGAGCAGCAGGAATTGCTCCAAGCCAATGTCGTTAGCGTGCTGGACGAGCGCGGCGCCGGAAACCAAGCGCGAACGAAGCTTCGTGAGATCGCCTTCCGGGAGCGATTCGAATTCGCCATACAGATATTCGGCGATGACGAGATTGAGAATGGAATCGCCTAAGAATTCTAAACGCTCGTTCGATTTGAGCTGGGGATATTGCGCGAATTGCAAATAGGACCGATGCGTGAGCGCCTGCATGAAATAGGCGCGATGCTTAATGGTATATCCGATATGACGTTCGAGATTATCGAAATCGTGGGCGTCGAGAAGCCCGCGCGCGGTTCCCGGAACTAATTCAAATACTGGTTTCGGCCCTGCTCGGACCTCCAGCTTTTGCTCGAGCCGGGCTCTTCGCGCGCGCCCAAGTTCTCGATACCGGTCGATTCTTCCACGCAACCGGCGGAGAATGGGCTGCTTTTCGGGCCGGTGCTTGTCCGTCTTGGAACTTCGTTCGGAAGGAATGGTCTCGCTCAAAGAAATTGGAGGTTAGTCTTCGAAGCGTTTAAAAATGAGCGTGGCATTGTGTCCGCCAAATCCGAAGCCATTGCTCATTGCGGCATCGATTTTCATGGGCCGAGCAACATTCGGAACATAGTCCAAATCGCAAGCGGGATCGGGAAATTCGTAATTGATGGTCGGCGGCGCGATTTGGTGATAGAGTGCCATTACCGTCGCAATCGCTTCGACCGCGCCGGCGGCGCCGAGCAAATGCCCGGTCATCGACTTGGTCGAACTGATCGCGGTCTTGTATGCGTGCTCGCCAAATACCACTTTGATCGCATCGGACTCACTGATGTCCCCTGGCGGCGTTGACGTGCCATGAACATTGATATAGTCAATGTCCGCGGGCTGCATACTCGATGATTCGATCGCCATGCGCATCGAACGTACTGCGCCTTCGCCGCCCGGCGCGGGCTGCGTAATATGGTAGGCATCGGCGGACATTCCAAATCCCGCGAACTCGGCATAGATCGTCGCACCGCGCGATTTCGCAAATTCCAAATCTTCGAGGATGAGCGTAGCGCCGCCTTCGCCCAAAACAAATCCATCGCGCTTCAAATCGAAGGGACGGCTGGCTTTTTCAGGTTCGTCATTTCGCCTCGATAGCGCTTTCATCGCATTGAATCCGCCGACAGCCATCGGGCAGATGACCGCCTCCGCGCCGCCTGCCACGACTGCATCGACCAAGCCGCGATCGATAAGCATCGCCGCGTCGATGATCGCATTGTTGCTTGTCGCGCACGCGCTGGTCGTCGCGTAATTTGGGCCTTTCAGCCCGTGACGGATCGAAATATAGCCCGCGCAAATATCGCTAATCAACATGGGAACGAAAAATGGCGAGATGCGATGCGGGCCACCCGTTTCATAAAGTGTCTCTTGCTGCTTCTGGTACGTCCACATGCCGCCGATGCCGGAACCATAAACGACACCGATCCGCGTCCGGTCAATGCCATCGAGCGCCCAGCCGGCGTGCTTGATCGCCATGTCCGTTGCCGCGACGCCAAATTGCGCGAAGAGGTCCATCCGGTTTATCATCTTCCGGTCGATGAAATTGAGCGGATCGAATCCCTTAACCTCGCAGGCGAATTTCGTGTCATAGACAGCCGGGTCGAACCGTGTGATGGTAGCCGCGCCGGAACGACCGCCCATGAGACCTTCCCAATAGGAGGAAAGGTCTAACCCGAGCGGCGTGATCGCGCCCATGCCGGTAATGACTATTCTGCGGCGGCCCTGCGTCATTCGAAATACGTGTTACTTTTTCGAATTGATATAGGTGATCGCGTCTCCGACGGTCTGGATTTTTTCCGCGTCCTCATCGGGAATTTGGAGATTGAATGCCTTCTCGAACTCCATCACGAGTTCGACCGTGTCGAGCGAATCCGCGCCAAGGTCGTTCGTGAACGACGCGTTCGGAGTGATTTGCGAGTCCTCAACGCCAAGCTTGCTGACGATGATCTCTTTGACTTTCGATTCTACGTTTTGATCTGCCATTGGTAAAAGTGCTTAATTAAGTGCTAAAAAAAATTAAATTTTACATGACCATGCCGCCATCGACGACGATGACCTGCCCCGTGATATAATCCGCCGCTTCCGAAGCCAGAAAGCCTACGGCGCGCGCAACGTCTCGCGGCGTCCCGGCTCGTTTGAGCGGCACCTGCGCAAGCATTGCCGCGCGCTGTGCCTCGTTCAATTTCGCGGTCATGTCCGTCTCGATAAAACCGGGCGCGACGGCATTCACCGTAATCCCGCGCGATCCAATTTCCTTCGCGATGGACTTGGTAAAGCCTATCACGCCAGCCTTCGAAGCGCTATAATTCGCCTGTCCGGGATTGCCCGTGAGCCCCACAACACTGGCAATGTTAATTATCTTCCCGCGTTTTTGTGACATCATGGGCCGAATCGCGGCTTTCGTCACATTAAAAACGCCTTTCAAATTCGTATCGAGCACCGCATCCCAGTCCGCTTCGGACATTCGCATCAGCAGGCCATCGCGAGTAATGCCTGCATTATTGACCAATACATCGATTTGCCCATGCTCGGCGACGATCTTGTCGATCGCTACCTGCGCCGCCGCGCCATCGGTCACATCGAGCTTTTCGTAAGATAGTGGCGTTGCTTTATATGCCGATGCTTTTTCATTTACATCCTTCGCAAAGGCGATCGCATCCTCGCCAATCGAGTAGTCGAGAAACACGACATGAAATCGCTGCTGCAGTAATTCTTCGACGATCGCGCGGCCAATCCCTCGCGCGCCGCCTGTCACGACCGCTATGCGCTTCGGTAACTGGAATCCACCCTGCCAGGATTCTTTCATATATTCCGGCTTTTCTTCACTCATACTGTGACTTGAATAAGACTTTCGCTTAACCGTGCTGCTTCAAAACGCTCGCGGTTGGATTGATAATACGATTCGAGTTTTGCAAATTCGCCTTCGCCAACAAAATATTGCAGCTCTTCGCGCATCGATTCGAAAACGGAATGAACGTAATTGCCCGCTCCCGCCGGCCCACAATGGTGAAGGTCTTCGGAGTGACCATCGTCATACGTCAGAACGCCTTCAACAACCGTGATCGGAAACAAAATGCA
>DASRZC010000039.1:0-6446 GCA_035686785.1 Kapaibacterium sp. (SeqCode) | reverse complement strand
TCGGTATTCGGTGCATGGAGGAGTTCGTTGAACTCGCGCTCGGCCTGCTCGCCCCAATGCCAGGAGTCCTCAAAGGCGGTGATCTGCGCGTCGGACTCGTGTCCCTTCGGGGTTTTGAAGAGCACGGAATAATCGCGCTTGGAGTTAAACGGCGGATCGAGATAAATAAGGTCAACCGACTCCGATGCGATGTGCTCGCGGAGAATATCGAGGTTATCGCCGAAATAGAGTTTGTTCACAGTGGCGGGAATGGTTTCTCACCGGAGTGAACATAATGGGCACCTATATCGCGTTCCTCAAAAAATCTGCTCACCGTGGTTTGAAACCTACACTCCTTATGGCTGCAATCCCCGCCGCGTTCGGTGCCTTCGGCGGACGAAGGCAAGGTGGTGCTCCGCGCCGGGACCGGCTTTGTCGAAGGGCAGGATCGAAATAGAGCCGTCCATTTCGAGAATGGCGGTTTTCACTTCCGAAATATCCTTGAAGCCATGCTCGCGGATCTGCTCTTCGAGTTCTTCGGGGCGAATGGATTCGTGCTGGAGATTCGACATTATATATTGCCCATTTCGCACGAGCAGGCGCGGCTCCCCGGTGATCAGGTTTCCTAATTTCGTATCGTGAAACAAGAGCTTCGTCAAAATCACATTGATAAGAATGAGCGTGGCGGCCGCTACTATACCGCCAATGAGCGACGAATCGTTGCCGACCATCGCGTTCTGTACCGCATTCGAAACGAGCAGGATGAGCGCGAAATCCACCAGCGAAAGCTGCGAGATATGCCGCTTGCCCGCCAGACGAAAGCCCGCGAGAATAACGAGATAGACCACCGTGCTCCGCACGACGATCGCGACCATTGAATCGAACCACATTGAATGGAGAGAACAGCTACGGAGGTACTAAGGCTTCCAGCATCGTGGACGATGTGCCATATCGCCTTTTGGGTACTTTACCGAAGCACGGTCACCCATTTTGCCGCAGTGCCTTCTTCCGTTCAAAGCAGCAGAGGATAGCTTTCACTGGGAAGCTAAATTTCAATAGATGTAGTTTGCTGAGTGACACGTGAATGTTTTTCGAATTTTTTCCAAAGCATTAAATCTTTCTCAGGACAAGTTGGTTCAACTTCGGTCGCTCGCTTCTATTTTTCTTAAAATAATTTGTAACCCGAGGCGAGTCGTGCGTTTTATATTAGTCGGGTTGCACGGAAGTGCTTTTGGCTTCCCGATCTAATAGTTGACCTAATTTGTTTTTCGTATTCACATTTTTGAGGCTTGCTTTCCATGAGATTTCCTAAACTGCTGCTTACGTTCGCGATATTGCTGTGCCTGAACCTCTCGTTCCAATCCGCCAATGCGCAAACGCAAAAGGGCATTCTTTCCGATGGCAGCGATTTTTATATCGCACAACTCACGCCGAGCCTTGCCGGCTGCTCGCAGTTGAATCCATATCAATCCTATTGGGTGCTCATCAGCTCCTTTTACGATTGTTCCGTAAAAGTGAGCTATTTTCAACCGGACGGAACGGAAGTTTTTACCTCCACCAAACAGGTGATGGCCAAAAGGGGAATTCAGGTTCCGCTCGATCAGAGCTTTATGAACCCGAGGGATGCGAATGGAAACCCCATTAATCCGCAGGGGCAGGTTCCCGAGTACACGTCCTGTCATATTCATTCGACTCGTCCGATCAGCGTTTCATTTTATTCCACTGGTCCCAATAGTGGAAGTCTTTATATGGCTCTTCAAACCGGGGCGCTCGGCAAAACCTACGTTACTGCCGCGATGCCGGCCAATCCGGGCTTGGGCAAAGCCACTGGATTCCGTGCGACTTGCCCTGACGATTCCGGAAGCTCTGAATTCGCGGTGATCGCCGTTCAGGATAATACGGCGGTAACGATCACCCCGAATGGCTTAACGCGCCAGGGCAATGTGGGCGTTAGCTGCGGGCAAGGGGCCACGGGGGTTCCTGAGCGCTTTTCAACCACATTGAATCGAGGGCAGGTCTATTGGGTGAAATCCACCAATGATGATATGGCAAACGATCTGTCTGGCTCGATTGTGCATGCGGATAAGCCCGTGGCCGTCATTGCGGGTTGTGAGTCGGCATTTAATGGAGAAACCGCCCTATCCGTTCAATCGGACGAACAACGCAATATGTCGGTCGAGCAGATGATACCGGTCGATTTTTGGACGGATAAGGATTATGTTAGCATGCCAACGGCACAGGACCCCAACGAACCCCCCAGCGATGGTTCGGCCGGCAATCAGTATAAAATTTTTACGTATAACCCCGGGACGAATCTGACGGTTGCGATTACCAAGATTAGCCCTTACCTTAGTGTCCCGCTCGATCCGTTCGAATGCCCGCCGCTGACGTACGAAAATGTTGAGGATGGAATTGATATCAGTTCGAATAATCTCCCCGGCGCGGACACCGGCAATAAGATCATGGTGGAGGAATACCAGTACAGGCAAATGTCCGGGGGACAGGCCAATCCGAGCCTGGCGCCGGAACAGATGAACATCATTCCACTCTCGCGATTTCGGAAGAGTTATATGTGGCAAGTTCCCGATAATAAATTCTACCAGCGTCAGCGGCGCTATATCAACGTGATTGCGCAGCGATCGCAGCTTAATCATATCTTTTTAATTTACAACGGTGGGGCTCCTGCCAGCCTTTCTGCTCTGCCTTCGGCGAGCGGAAATGTTAGCATTCCTTATCATCCGGAGTTGGTCGGGCGCTCCTACGAGGTTACGGGGGGCGCTTATTATGCTTACGGCGATAGTGCATTCGCGGTGTATCAATTTGGCGATCTCGGTTACGATCTTGATCATGACTTGGGCGATAATGATGGCGACGATTACTTTTTTTCTTATATGTCCACATGCGGGCTTTCGCTGGGTATCGATGGTGCCTCTACTCCAACCATGTCGGTGGATACGATCTGTGGTGGTCAATGGAATCTCAGAGTCGTCGATGACAATCCGCTTGACAACGGTATCTCCAGCATCGATCTGCTGAATGATCCGAATGGCGTGCTCAAACGAAAGCCCGGCACGGATTCTGGCTACGTCAGTCAAAACGTCGATTTCAACCCCGTTAATTTCACGGTTATTCCCGGCGATACCGTCGTAACCGTACCCATTAACGTGGATAATCCATTGCAAGATGCCTGGGCTTACGTGTGGGTGGTCAATGGCGCCGGCAACGATACCGTGATTTATCTTCATTATACCGCGCCGAAACTGAGCTTCCTTTCGGATCAGGGACCGAATGACGATTCGATCAATTTTCTCAATTCCTCGCTCGGGGCGGATACCTGTGCGCGTATGGTATTCAAGAATCTCGGCGGAGAAAAGTACCACATCACCGGCTACCATTTCGCCGAAGGCGGTCAGGGATTCCGTGTTAGCGGCACGACGCCCGTGCTGCCGGCCACAATGGCCCCAGGGGACTCCGTTGTATTCGATGTATGCTTCAATGCTGCGCAGGCGGGTGTATATAGAGATACCCTTATAGTGGAAACCGATTGCCCCAAGGCGCTAGCGCCACTATTCGGATCGACTCAGGTCGGAGAGATTGAAGCGTCCGACTGGGATTTCTTGCAAGTGCCGATTGGTCAAACGTCCTGTCATACGGTACGCGTTTCGAATATCGGTGCGGCGCCATTTACGCTAACGAAGGGCTGGCTGCTCGATAACGATCCGCCGTTCAGTTTCGGTGACGACGCGAAACTACCAGTGGTCATCGAGCCCGGTAAGTTCGTGGACCTGACGATGTGCTACACGCCGACGCAGGACCAGGTGGAAGATACGGCCACGCAAACGTGGGGCTCCGATATTCCAGAGCCGTTCACGCCGATCAGGAAGGATTTCAGCGGGCTTCGGGGCATTGGCGTTAAACCGGCGCTCGCTTGGGATACGAACTTCCATGCATTGGTGACGCAGTGCGACACACCGAAGATCATTCGTTGCACCTTGCACAACTACGGAACGGCACAGATTACCGTCGACACCGTCAAGGTGCAAGGCCCGGATTCAGCCGAGTTCCTGATCATTGGCAACCAAGATAACTATACGCCACTCAACCCGATGACTAGACAATTCATCGTGTATCCGCAGGGCGACGATAAGTTCGATACGACGCAGTGGGTGGACGTGCAATTTACTCCGGACTTGAGCAAGCCGCTTCCAGATCGATGGGCCGATCGCCATGATACGTTGATTGCCAGCAGTCAGGATAGCATTCATGCCTGGGTCGCACTGTATATCGAGGTACATCATGCGCAGGTCGATCTATCTCAGTCTTCGGTCGATTTGGGAATGACCAAGCCCGGTGTGCCAACACCAACGAAGAAGATTACCGTTACCAACAGCGGTGACGCACCGTTGATTATTCAGCAGCTTACGGTCGATACGCCATTTACAATTGTGCAGCCCGGCTCACTCATGGTAGGTGATACGATCATGCCTGGTTTGAGCGACACGGTTACCATTCAAGGGGTAATGTCATGGAACGGAAGCGACACAGGGTTTCTGACCATCGCCGGAACCACACCACTTTGCAGCACGAACCAATCTATGTTTACGATGTCTGCCTCCAGTATCGAGGCAACTGCGCAGGGCGCGAACGTTACGCCAACCTACATTTGCATGAGTAACGTGGACAGCGTTTCGGCTTCGGCGGGCTTAACGAGCGTTCCGGTCAGAATCGACTCGGCGCAGATCATCGATGATCCCTCCGATATAGGCGGAAGTGCGGATTTTACATTCTCTTCCACGGGCACCCATACTTTCGGAACTTCCTACATTGTCAATGCGGGCATGACGCAAAAGTATGGGGTGATCTATACACCGAGCACGAAGTTACCCGAGACCTCGGATGTTATCTTCACCTTCGATACTGCTTCGAATCCTGGTGTTGCGCCGTGGACCGAGACCGTTAAGATAACAGGCACCGGCTTGCAGGAGCATACCGTTCTGAGCGTGCAAAATCCGCAGCCGGGGCCATATACCGCAGGTACGTCATCTGGCTTTCAGATGCCGATCCAAATGACGATGCCGATTGCCGGAGGCGCTGATATCCATTCGATTTCGATGGACATCACTTTCAAACGCGACCTCTTTGATCCGCTTTCGCCGCCGGTAGTGGCACTTTCGCCCTATACGGTTTTGAACTCCACACTCGACCAGACGACCGATCCAGCCGTCCTACATGTGACTATCGGGCGCGCGGACGGTCAACCCTTCGATTCCACGGCGGTGCTGGCGAATCTTCAATTCAAAGTAATGGTAGCGAAGGATACGACGACGAATGTGGTCGTTTCCAACGTTCAGTTCCAGAATTCGGCGGGCAGCGATGTTTGTTACGTGTTACACGATACCATACCGGCATCGTTTAATCCGAAATACTATTGCGGCGACGACATGCTCCGTCGTTTACTGGAAACAGGCCAGGTGTCGTTAGGCATTCGCGATGTGCATCCAAACCCCGCCACGAACACCGTTCACGTCGGACTCGATATTCGAGAAGATGGCGTACCGATGACGATCGAGCTATACAATGCGCTGGGCCAGCTTGTCCGCAGCTATGGGCATGGTGCTCCAATGCCGGCGGGATTGCAGGGGATGGACCTCGATCTATCGGGCGTGCCATCGGGCGCCTATTCGCTCCGAATTCTAACTCCGGACTACACTGTTGCCCGGACGCTGGTGGTGCAGAAGTAACTATAACGAAATCGAGAGTAAAGGGTAAGAGGTGAGCACCTCTTACCCTTTCTTTCTTGTTAGGCTTTTTAAAATCTCACTTCTTACTTGAATTCATGGCCTCACCAAACCAAGCTACCACCACCCGTCTAACCGAGATCGAAAAAGAACTCGCCGGACTTCAGGAGAAGCGGACACAATTGCGCTCGCATTGGGAGCACGAAAAGAGTCTTATCAAAAGCATTCGCTCCCAGCGCGAAGAGATCGAGCAGCTTCGAATGCAGGCGGAGCAGGTCGAACGCCTAGGCGATCTCGGAAAAGTTGCCGAAATTCGCTATGGCCGAATTCCGCAAATCGAAAGCGACCTCGCGAAAAAGCAAGCCGAATTGGAGAAGCTCCAGAAAGACCACCAAATGCTGAAGGAAGTGGTCGGGCCGGAGGACATTGCCGAAGTCGTTGCGAAGTGGACGGGCATCCCCGTTTCGCGGATGCTCGAAAGCGAACGCGAAAAGTTACTGAAGATGGAAGATCGCTTGCATGAGCGAATTGTCGGGCAAGACGAAGCCGTCACCGCTGTTTCCAATGCTATTCGCCGCTCTCGAGCAGGAATGCAGGACCGAAATCGTCCCATCGGCAGCTTTATCTTTTTAGGCTCGACTGGCGTGGGCAAAACGGAGCTTGCCCGATCGCTTGCGGTATTTCTTTTTGATGACGAACATGCGATGATCCGCATCGACATGTCGGAAT
>DASRZC010000038.1:0-16560 GCA_035686785.1 Kapaibacterium sp. (SeqCode) | reverse complement strand
GCATGATGGAGCGCGCGATCGAGTTCCCGCAAATCGGCGGGTGGCTCGAAGCGGAGCATCGGCAAATCTTCCATCGTAACCCCGGCGTCGGAAAGAATCCGATGCAGTGCATCGCTCGCCGAAGAGCGTACGCGCGGGCGGGTGAGCAAGACCGTTGGCATCTTCATGCTTCGGGATGGTGGTTGCTTCCCGTCGGGTCTGGCGCAAGCGGCTCGTGATCGAGCAATCCGGCATCGAGAGAAAATGCATCCATCATTTCTTTTCCGCCCATTTCAAGCAACGTTCCCGCAAGTTCGCGGCCAATGCGCTCGGCGTCCTCCGTTTTGCCGGTATGGACCGCGCGCACCACGGATTCCCCGTTAATCGCGGCGACGCAGCCGGAAAGTTCGAGCGCGCCGCCCTCAATTTTTCCATGCGCTCCGATGGGAACCTGGCAGCCACCGCCCAGCGCGGCAAGCAGCGCGCGTTCCGCGGTGACGGCCACGCGCGTTTGTGGATCGTCGAGCGCGGCGAGCAGTTCGAGAATGTGCGAATCATTAGCTCGGCATTCGATGCCAAGCGCGCCCTGACCAACGGCGGGCAGCACCCATTCGAGCGAAATAGTATGCGCAATGTGCTCGGTAAGCTCAAGCCGTTCGAGGCCGGCGCTCGCTAAAATCATTCCATCCCAATCCGATTCCAGCAGCTTGCGAATGCGCGTTGGCACATTGCCGCGAATATCGACGATCTGAAAATCGGGGCGCTTGGTGAGAAGCTGTGCTTTCCTTCGAATACTTCCCGTCGCGATCGTTGCGCCATCGGGCAAATCGAGCAGCCGCGCGTTTTTATCTTTCGATAAAAATACGTCTTCGACATTCGCGCGTTTGGGAATCGCGCCGAGCGTAAGGCCATCGGGAAGCGCGGTCGGCAAATCTTTCAGGCTATGGACGGCAAGATCGATTTGCTTATCCAGCAATGCTGTTTCGATCTCTTTCGTAAACACTCCCTTGCCGCCGATGATCGAAAGCGAAGTATCGAGGATTTTATCGCCCGTCGTGTGGATGATCTCGATGGCGACCTGAAGTTCCGGATGCTGCGCTTTCAGCAAATCCGCGATATGATTCGCCTGCCATAGCGCGAGTTCACTTCCGCGCGAGCCGATGATAATTTGGTTTTGATCCACTATTCGTTTCCTTTATCCAGTCCAAACAATTTCCGCGCGATCTGGATGCGCGTAAGTTGATCGCTTGCTTCGCCGTTCGTTTCTTTAAGGGAGATGGTTGGTTGGTGCAGCAACCGGTTCATCATGCGGCGTGTCATGTCATCCATGAGCGCAAAGGAGCGGTCGTCGAGTTTTCCGCGGTTGCGGTCCAATTCTTCTTTGCGAACGGCCTCGAATTTTTCGCGCAGCTCTTTGATCGTCGGGCCTGCTTCCAGAGTCGAGAGCGATTCGAGAAACCGCGCGAACTCTTCTTCGATGATCGCTTCGGCTTTCGGAATTTCCTGCCGCCGCCGCTCGGCATTGCGATCGACGATGGTGCGAAGATCGTCGATGTCCTTCAAAAAAACATTCGAGAGCGAAGCAATTGCCGGATCGATATCGCGCGGCACAGCAATATCGATCATCACGACCGGCGCGGAGGATTCGCGCTTTTCGAGCGCCGATTTCATCGCCGGCTCCGTGAGCACATAGTCGGGCGCGGAGGTCGCGCTGATGATAATGTCCACGCCGGGCAGCACCTCTTCGAGCGCGGCCAGGGGAATGACGTTGAAGCTCCCAATGATATGCTCGGGGTTCACTCGATCGAGCATGGCATGCGCTTTTTCGATGCTTCGGTTCGCAATCGTGATGCGGAGCGCGCCGCGCTCGATAAAATGCTTCGCCGCAAGCTCGCCGGTTTCGCCTGCGCCGATGACGAGGATATGCCGCGAGCGAAGATCGTCGTAAATTTTGCGCGCCAGCTCGACGGCGGCATAAGAAATAGTTCCAGCGCCTTCGTTGAGCGTTGTTTCGGTGATGACGCGCTTGGCGACATGAAACGCCGCCTGCGAAAGTTTATTGAGGAAGCTGCCGGTTGCTCCGGCTTCCGCGCTGATCCGAAACGCATCTTTTACCTGCGCGAAAATTTGCTGATCGCCGATGATTTGGGAATCGATCCCAGCGATGACTGCAAAAAGATGGCGAATGGCGTCCTTTGAATGAAGGATTTCGAAATAGGACTCATGGGACGGATGGGACGAATTATCTAATTCTTTAGCCGCAAGCAATTCTCTAATGAGGGCATGACTTTCTACAGGAGTGTCTTCCGAAGAGCCTGCATATAGTTCCGTGCGATTGCAGGTAGAGAGGATAAGCGCTTCACCAAATTCCAGCTTACCGAGCAGCGCGCGCATTTCCTCTTCCGAAAGCTGCAGCCGCTCGCGCACTTCCACGGGCGCGCGATGATGCGAAATGCTAACGGCGATGAAATTCTCTGGCATATTATTCCCCCTCCTAAAGAAGGAGGGGGTTAGGGGGTGGTAATTACAGGAAACTATGGAAGGAAGTCCCGATCCAATTAATAATCGTCATCGAAATAACGGTGAGCGCGAAGCCGGACATCCAAAAGAGCACGAGCCGCCGGCCTTCTATGTGTATTACTTTTCGCACCAGCAGCGTCACGCCAAAGACGAGCCATACGAGCAGCGTCATCAGCACTTTGGGGTCGACGAGAAATTGCGATGTGCTCACTCCCAGTGGAATGCGCGAATAGAGCAGCGCCCCGAGCGCGATCGAAAGCGTCAGAAAAATAAAGCCAAAGGCCGTCGCACGAAGGCCGTAACGTTCGAGCCGTTCGAGGCTCGGGATATGCTCGAAGATCGCGCCGAATTCGTTCCGCCGAATCGCGCGGTAGAGCAGCAGGTACAGCCCGCCATAAATCGCCGCGAGCATCAGCGCCGCGTAGCCGAAGACGGAAGTCGTTACATGCAAATTGAAGATGGGGTCCTTGAGGATGGACTTCGTCTCTTGCAGTGATTCGCCGCCAATGGTAATAGAAGACACTACTTGCAGCAAAAAGCAGACGGCGGTTACAAAAAAGCCGGTCCCGGAGGTTTCGCGCGATGCCCGAAGTTCCGCGAACACATAGACGGCGAATAACGTAAACGCAAGGAGAGAAAATAACTCAAAGACAGTGGCGACGAGATCGTGGTGGTTCGCGGTAGTATAGGCGCCGATATAGATCGCGTGGATCGCGAGCAGCACATACGCCGCCGGCACGGCATGTTTCAGCCGTTCCGACTGGTTTAGCGACCGAAAAAAAGTGCGCGCGAAATAAAAGGCCAGCCCCCCATACGCAATGGGCAGCACGATTCGAAGCAGGGTGGCGAGGGTTTCCATATCGAATTTCCCGCAACAGGGACGGGGAGCGAATCATTCGGGAAACGGCCAGGGAAGTGTGTTCATCCTTTTTCCGGTAGATCGTAAGAATCGTTTTGGAATCATGAATGTTGTCATGGTAATCAGGTTCCAAATGAAGCTTTCAATTATTATCGTGCCGATTGTTTGTCTCATCGGCTGTTCTTCTCCGCAAGCGCCGCCGCTTATCACTGGGACGATGATTCCGGGTCTGACCATTCCGGATACGATTGATTTTGGGGTGGTTCGAGCTGGAATCGCGAAGGACACGAACATTGTATTCAAAAATACTGGAAGTGACACAATCAAAATCACATCGCAGCGGTTTAGCGATCCGGCGTTTAAGCTTTCGAACGTATCGCAAAGTACGTTGGGCATTGGCCCAAGCACTTCTCAGGCGGTGAGCATTCAATTCTTGCCGTTGGATACATCTTCTGCTCTCGGGTACGATACCATTCGAACGGCTAATAAAACAAATATTATCGTGCTTCGAGGAAGTGTAATTCCATTCTCATCTCTCTTTCCGACCCCGCCGAGATCTATCACTGTTATCCTAACAGGACTTCTCGGGTATGATCTTGCAAGCGGCACTACGTATCCGTTCACATTTACCTTCAGGGCTCCCTTTGAGCCCACGCAATACCATAATGGCGTGGTTTCCTTTAATGTGTCTGGAAGTTACTCGTGGTCTGAGTATGGGGGAAATCATGCAACAAATTGGTGGAGCTATGAAACTAATGTCTTTGTGCGATTTGATTCAACTTCTCTCTTAGTTGATTCTTTAAGCGCCAGTTCTGACAGCACTTATCAAGATGAATGCTGCAGTACCGTATCCTATTATCAATGGCTAATCCTCCGTGGAATTAAATTGACAAAGGATTCCAATCAATACTCCGCCGTGGTTACTGGGCCTGCAATAAGCGACGTGATAGACAGTGCTTATAGTGAGTATAATGATGGCAGGTTAGAGACGTATTTAAAATCGATAGTAGGTTACGAAGATTCAGCTAAGCTAACCATTTTGATTCAATAAGATGAAGGTTGGGAGTTAAAAGGCCGGGTTAAAAACCCGGCCTTTTTGTATTTACACTTCCGCCGTTTCCTGATGGTCCCCGCCGTGCTCGGCTTCGTGATGCTCAGCTTCTTCCGGCGGCGCGACGATTCCGGCTTCCTTCATCACATCATCGATCGAGGCTGTGGGCTTGGAGACCGGCTTTTCGCCGGGTTGAAGCCCTTCTTTCGCTTCGATCGTGAATAGAAGCTCCGCATCGTTCGCGGCGATGTCCACTTTGACGAGCGTGCCGTCCTTCACCGTTCCTTTCAGGATTTCCTCGGCGATGGGATCTTCGACATACTTTTGCATCGCGCGCTTGAGCGGGCGCGCGCCATACGTTTTGTCGAATCCTTTATCGGCCAGGAAATCGAGCGCGCGGTCGGTAAGCTGCACATCGACGCCCATCTCGTGAACACGCTTCAAGAGCTTCTTCATGTTGATCTGAATAATCAGCTTGATATCCGGTTTTTCGAGATGTCGGAAGACGATGGTGTCGTCGATACGATTGAGGAATTCTGGATTGAAGAGCCGCTTCATCGACTCATCGACCTGCTCCCGCATTTTCTCATGCTCGTCGCCGGCGGCGGATTCGCCAAAGCCGATGCGAGCCTGCTTCTTAATATCCTTCGTCCCGACGTTCGAGGTCATGATAACGATCGTGTTCTTGAAATCGACTCGGCGTCCGAGCGAATCGGTAAGCTGACCATCATCGAGCACTTGGAGCAGGATATTGAATACATCCGGATGCGCCTTCTCGATTTCGTCTAAGAGCACGACCGAATATGGTTTACGCCGGACTTTTTCGGTAAGCTGACCGCCTTCTTCATATCCCACATATCCCGGAGGCGCGCCAACCAATCGGCTGACCGCGAATTTCTCCATGTACTCCGACATGTCGATGCGAATGAGCGATTCATCGGTATCGAAAAGATAGCGAGCAAGCGCCTTGGCAAGCTCGGTTTTTCCAACGCCGGTCGGTCCTAAAAATACGAAGCTGCCAATGGGGCGGTTCGGATCTTTGAGTCCAGCGCGAGCGCGGCGAATGGCTTTCGTGAGCTTTTCGATCGCCTCATCCTGCCCGACGACGGAGCCGCGCAGCGATTCCTGCATATTGAGCAGCTTGACCGATTCGCTTTCGGCCACTTTATTGACTGGAATGCCCGTCATCATCGCGACGACATCGGAAATGTCGTCCTCGGTGACTTCGTAAATTTGCGAGCCGCTTTCGGCTTCCCAGTCGGCAAGCGCGTTTTCCAAATCCTGCTGATATTTCTTTTCGAGATCGCGCAAGCGCGCGGCCTCTTCGAAGTTCTGCGTTTTGACGACGAGATTCTTCTCGTTCTTCACGTCCTCGATCTTCTTTTCGAGTTCCTCGATATTTTTCGGGGCGTGAACGTTCGCCAAATGCACGCGGCTGCCCGCCTCATCGAGCACATCGATGGCTTTGTCCGGCAGGAAGCGATCCGTGATGTAGCGGTCGGCAAGCTTCACTGCTTGCTCGATCGACTTCTCGGCGTAATGCACGCTGTGATGCTCCTCATATTTCGACTTGATATTATTGAGGATGGTGATCGTCTGATCGACGCTCGGCGGATCGACGATAATCTTCTGGAAGCGGCGGTCGAGCGCGCCATCCTTTTCGATATACTGCCGGTACTCATCGAGCGTGGTTGCGCCAATGCACTGAATGTCACCCCGGGCAAGAGCCGGCTTGAACATATTCGAGGCATCGAGCGAACCGGATGCGCCGCCCGCACCGACGATGGTATGAAGTTCGTCGATGAAGAGGATAACATCCTTCGCTTTTTCCAGCTCGTTCATCACGGCCTTCATGCGCTCTTCGAACTGGCCGCGGTATTTCGTTCCGGCGACGAGCGCCGCGAGATCGAGCGTGACGACGCGCTTCTCATAAAGAATGCGCGGCACTTTCTTCTGCACGATACGTAAGGCGAGGCCTTCGGCGATAGCCGTCTTGCCCACGCCAGGCTCACCGATCAAAACCGGATTATTCTTTTTCCTTCGCGATAAAACCTGTGAAACGCGCTCGATTTCCTTCTCGCGTCCCACGATGGGATCGAGCTTATCATCGGCGGCCATCTTCGTGAGATCGCGGCCAAAGTTATCGAGAACGGGCGTCTTAGTTCGCTCCGGCTTTTTCTCCTGCTGCGCGGATTTGGGCGGCGAAGTCGGCCGGCCCGATATGATATTATCAAGCTCGGCACGAACGGCGTCGTAGGTGACGCTAAATTGATTCAGGATTTGCGCGGCGATATTATCCTCATCGCGCAAAAGCGAAAGGAGCAGGTGCTCGGTGCCGATCACGTCGCTCTTGTAAAGCTTCGCTTCGAGATAGGTGATTTTCAGCACCTTCTCGGCCTGCTTCGTGAGCGGGATTTGGCCGATCGTGAGCGTCGAGCCGCTGGAGCGCACCGTATCCTCGATCGCTTTTTTGATCTTATACAGATCGGCGCCGAGATTGCGGAGAATCTTCACCGCGATCCCTTCGCCTTCGCGAATGATACCCAGGAGCAGGTGCTCCGTTCCGATGTAGTCGTGGCCAAGCCGGATCGCTTCCTCCCGCGAGAGGCGGATCACGTCCTGAACCCTGTTTGAAAAATTTCCTTCGGTTGCCATGTGCTAACCCTTTTCCTTATTAAATTTTCAACGATTGTGCCATGCGAATGTTAGAACAAACATCCTCATGAGATAAATACGCTCCTCTGCTGTTTAAGTAACACCCGAGCTTGCCGGGAATTACACCGTGAGGCGCGACATTAATACGATTTAACCTCTGCTGTACCACTAAAGCATTCCATTGAACCTTTTGGTTGCGAGCGCCGATATTCGATTACTGACAGCCTGACAGTGCCATTCCGACGATTCACCCCGATTCTGACATTTTTGGCGCTCGCTTGCGCCTCAGCGTCCTCCGTCGCTCAGCAATCGCCATTGCACCCATCTCATCCGATAAAGTGTGCCACTCCGCAAGCAGAGGAGCCACAAGCCGGAATTTACCCCTTAACGTTCGCATTACCGCCAGCTTTCCCAGACTCGGTTGTAAGCCCTTCCGGCCGGTTTGTTATCTATTATTATGCGCCGGGCGATACGACCGATACCTCCTGGATTGCTACGACGGCTTTCGCAGATAGCGCCGCTCTCGATGCCGACCGCGCTTACGATTTCGAAATCGGTACCTTAGGATATACGGCTCCACAATTCACGGTAGTGTATTTCAACCCAGCTACCAATGACAGCGTCCGGCATTACAATATTTATCTCATCGCATTTCATACCCCACAAGGTTTTTCCGGCCTTGAAGCATATGGCGCGACCTTCATCCTCGATGGCGGCCAGTTAGGCGATTCACCGAGCGGAAACTACCGCTTCCGGTCCTATATCCAGACCGACAATTCGTTCAACAGCGATATTTATGCTACGCATGGTACCGATGCGCTCCGCATTACTATTTTTCACGAGTTTTTTCATGTGATTCAATTCTCGGGGTACGGTCATCCGCCGAATTTTCAGGATCCCTACCCGAACTATGTCTTTTTTCAGGAGATGTCCAGCGTGTGGATGGAATGGCTCAGCACGCCGAGAGTGAAAGATTATCTTAATTATGTCGCGCAATATCTTAACACGCTCGACGACCGGTTCGATAAATCGCCCAGCGGCGGATATGGCCAGTATATTTTCTTTGCCTACCTCACGCATCGTTTCAGCGATACCGGCATCGTGAAGAAAATCTGGGAATATTACCGCGATAGCTCGGGCGATCCGATTACGTGCATCGATCAGGTGCTGCGTGAGTATGGAAGTTCTTTTTGCCAGGAATATCAGAATTTTGGCGCGGAGCTTATGCAAACCGGACGGCGATATGGCGGTGAGTCGCTCTTGCCGGACGCACAGGTTTTGCCGCTGGACACGATTCCTACATCGAGAGTTGCGCTTGCCTCTCCGTTGTCGTTTGTTTCGCTCCCGTTATCGCTCCAGTTCGCCGCTGCCGGAGACGGGCCGGATACTTGCATCGAAATAATGGCGCGCGATACAAACCGGTCGCTCGAATCCAATGGCTCGGTTGAATTCACTTCGCTCGATACTCCACCTATGCTCGCGCTGGATACGCCATCGGCCTATTGTGACAGCGAAATATGTCTTATGCCGCTTTACGCAACTTCCCCGGATCTTCAGGTCTATCCCAATCCCTTTATTTCCACCGGCTCGTCCGTAGCCTACCTGCTTGCCTCGACGAATCCATTGCCACCGATTTCAGTGGTTATGAATATCATGGGCCTCGATATGAATGAAATCCGCTCGACTAAATTGCCCGCAGCTCCCTTCAAAGGCTCGTGGAATGCCGTCTGGGATGGCCGCGATGATAATGGTAACTTGGTTGCGAGCGGCGAATATCTCTATACCCTGCATGTCGATGGCGCGCTGAAAGTGGGTAAAATTGTGGTTGTGAGGGAATAGCGTCTAATATTCTGAATTTGTCGGAAAACAGGAACTCGGGCAAAGCTCATTAAATGAAAATTTAAAAAAAATAAGAAGTGTCTGCTTGACAATGCTTCTTCTGTGGACTTCTGTAACTTCCGGCTTCGGCAGGTGTTCTTATCCCGATGGCGGCACGCATGGTTGGTCTTTCGAGGCATTTAGAGCGCACCGGCGGAGGGGCCGGGGCGATCCATGCGCGTGTTTCGAATGCCGGGCTTCATGCCCCCGGTGCTCATGCTTCCGGCGGCTCACCGCGGCAGGCTCCTGAAAATCAAAGCATTCTTCCGAGCGTGGAGCATCGGCCACTACCGGCCGCCGGAGAACCATTCCCAGCCGGTCACTTGCCTGTGGCCGAATTCAGCCAATTTTCGGACCTTGAACTCTGGCAATTATTTCAGAAAAGCAGCGATGAACGGGCCTTTGCGGAGTTATACCAGCGTCACAAGGACGAGATTTATACGTATTGCCTGCGCATGATGTCGGGCGACCCGGACAAGGCGAACGATGTGTTTCAGGAGGTATTTATTCGGGCATTCGAGCGGGCCGATCAATTTCGGAGCGGCGCGAATGTTGCCGGTTGGCTCTATACCATCGCGCGGAATATGTGCTTGAATACGTATCGTAACACGCATCCCATGGAGCGCCTCGACGGGCAGGAGTCGCGAGCCTCGACCGACCGGAGCCTTGCGCCGGAATATGACGAGGAGCAGCATTTCCTGCGCCGCAAGATCGAAGAGGCGCTCGGGCGGCTGCCACTGGAATTTCGGGAACCCTTTATGCTCCGCGAGTTCGATGGATTTAGCTATCGGGAGATCGCGGCCATGACCGGCTCGACCTTAGGCATGACCAAAGTTAGAATTTACCGCGCCAAACAGCGCATGAGGGAATTGCTTGCCCCTGCATTTTCGAGATGACCTGCATTTTTTTGGAAAGATGACCAATGATAGTGGAAGATAAAATCTTAGAATACTTAGATGGCTCGCTCGGCGAAAGCGAGAGCGCGGAGCTGCTCGAAACGCTCTCCGTGAGTCCGGAAAAGCGCGCGTTGCTCGAAGAGCACCTGCGCCTGAAAGACTTGCTCGCGCTGGGCCGCAAGCCATTCGCTGTGCCGATCGAGACCGAGCGCGAACTCGCGCGCCGCATCCCAATCCTCGGCAGATATAGCGACAATCTCGTGCCTGCGCGATGGGCGTTTTCCGGAGTGCGGCGGTTCATCGGCGCGCGAGCGATTGGCCTTGCCGTGGGCGCGGGCGCCATGCTGGTGCTTGCGGGGCTGGGGTGGTATAGTATGCAGCAGCCCCTTGTTTCGCAGAGGCAGAATGGGATAAATGCGGCTAATGGAACGCATGGGACTGCGTTGCAATTTTCAGTTGCCGCGACAAATTTTTCCGCACCCATTGCACGAGTACCCGCCACGAACTTCGGGCATCGTAGCGCCGGCGTCCTCGCCGGTACCCGATCCCCCGAAGCGCGGAATACCGGCGGGAGTATCGCCCACGATCAGCCGGCGCTACAAAATACCGGAGAGCTGCTTGGGGATGCGCCTAATCTGACTCCGGTTACAACGTTGCGCGAATCGGCGGCGGCGATTCCCATCGGAGGATATTTTCCAGAGACGTTGAATGAAATCCGGTTAGGCCCGCTGGGTAGACCGGGTACGCTTAGCCCGATGACCATCGGCACTTCGATGATTCTCGACGAATCGTATTTGCCTACATTATCGACCGGCCCGCAGCATAGGCTGCAAAATCTGCTCGAAGATGTCACGATGGATTACGATCTTACTCCGAATGTTGCCATTGGGATCGATATTGGTGAGGGCACATCTTCTTCGTTGACAAATGCTCCATTCGTGACAAATCCTTCGGAGGGTTACACGCGCGTTTTAAATGAAGGTACAGTCGCGGGCCAGACGATTTACGATGCGATGCTCGCCATCCATTATACCTTCTTTCCGGAAAGCGAATATCAACTGCGTATCGGCGCGGCGGGTGGTACGGCATTCACCGCCGGCCCGATGGCGGAAGCCTCCGCGGGAATTTCGCGCGTGCTCACTCCGAATTTATTGCTGGATGTGACCGCCGTCGCAAGCCGCGTATGGACGAGCGGAAGCTCGCAGGTTTCGAACGCCGCCAACGCAAATGGGGTGATCGGAATCATCGGTGGGGTTCCTCCGCAGTCGATATACACGACAGCCTTCGGTGTTCGCGCGGGATTGAGAGTCCGGTTATGATGAAGCTGGGCGTATTCGCACTTCTGCTGATCGCGGCGGGCAGCTTTGCATCCTGTTCACAGCAACTTGGGCCACCGGTCGCCGCATCGAGCGCCGCGGAAGATTTTTTCTGGCCGCCTGTGCAGCTTACGCATGGTATTAACTATTATGTGCTCCGAAATGGTGTTGGAAGATACCACCTGCTTTCTTCCATCGATGGAAGTCATATCGAGGATGGCGCGCTGAACGAAGTCACGATGGTCGCCCACGCCAATCCGGATTCCGTGATCCTCGATAGCATGGGCGTGAACTCGATCTTCAGCCTTCCGACTGGATATTATTTCGGATCTGATTCCGTGTCTTATATTTTAGTTCACGATTCGGTGAAGGTGGATTCCACGGTCTGGGATACAACGGTGTTCGATACGTTAGTGCAAGATACTCTACAGCACGATACCACGTATGACACTTCTTCGATGTACTATTGGCGGACATTCGATACCTCCGTGCGTGATAGCTCCGCTGGCCGCTTGCTCCTCCTGCTCCGCACGGCTCTCGATTCCGGTGCGTCCTGGCACGCGGGAACCTTGTACGGACTCGCATTCCCGAATGGCATAGCGGTAACAGCCACGGTGCTCGATCAGGTCGATTCGCTTTATATTCCACCGGTCGTTGCCGGTGCGGACAGCGCGTTCGGCGAATCGTTCCGGATTCGCTATGCGCCACAAAATTCCGACAGCGCTACATCCCCAATCTACTGGATCGCCTATTATAGCCGCAATGCCGGGCCCGTCCTTATTCAGCAATATTCGTTTGATTCGGTCAGCCAGCGCGCGCAGATTGTTGGGCAAAAGCCCTGACTTCCGCCGTGGTTACTTCAGAATCACAAATCGTTTCGTAATGACGGAGCGTCCGGAGACGATGCGAAGGAAGTACGCGCCGGCAGGAAGAGCGCGAAGATCTAACGTTTCCGAAGTGACCGCGCCAAGCTCGAAGGTCTTCGAAAGCGCGCGAGCGCCGAGGACGTTCAGAATTTCCGACGAGCAGGAGGTGATACTCGCATCGCTACGATCGAGCGTGAAGCGGAGCGCGTCCGGCGATACATTCATCGAAGCAAGATCGATCGGAAGCCCCGTGAGCGCATTCACAATCGGTCCATCACTACAGGCGGCGAGTTCGAGCGTGAAGCTGGCGCTCGTGCCCGAATCGATCGAAGCAACACACGGCGGCGAGACTGCCTCGCCAACCATAAATTTCTGATTCGCGAGCGCGATCGGCGTCACGTTCTGCTTTGTGAGATAGGATTGAAATTCCAGCGTGGCAATCGTGTCGCGGTCCGTTACGGGTTTCATCGCAAAGGAGCGGTCGGTGAGTCCGTTCGGGAGCACGGTCGCGCTGCCCGGTTGAATATCCGGCTCGACGTGGTCTATATAACTCAGCAGATCGTCATTGTAAATGAGATCGAAATCCACTTCGTCCGCGCTATTGGGAATCGTTCCTTGTCGCAGGACATAAACCGGCACCATCGCGCTGATCGGCGCGCTATCTTCTGTTTTTAATCCGAGTGAGAAACGCTCCGGATAGCTGACGCCGCGCGAAAGCGCCACCGGCGGCAGCGCCGAATCCAGGTTTGAAATGAAATCCAATGTGTCCACAACGTCCACTGGATGTCCAGCGGTATCGAAGGAAGTCAGAATAGGAATTATTGCTGAACGGCCCGGTAAAAGGACGATGGGGAACGATAGGGTATTCGATAGGATAAATTGGTTCGACAAAAATGCTGCCGAAGTAATGGTATCCGGTTCGCAGCCAGTATTCGAAATCGTAATCGAAGAATCGCGCTCCTCGCAAATCGAAGTGGTGCCAAAGTCGATGGCGTGCGTGCTGAGCGTGGCCAGGTGCGAACCCGGAACGATTGTGGCGCTAAACGAAATCGAAGTATCGAATGCATTTCCGCCATGCGCGCCAACGGCATGAACATGCAGGACACTCCCAAAGCTGCCAGCGGTAGAACCCGAAAAATGGATTTTGTATACCACCGACTCATTCGTCCCAAGCGCCGTATCGGTTCCATCGAGGAGCGTAAACCCGGCACCGGCGCCCACCGAAGCGCCGGAAATGGAAAGGGAATCGCAACCGGAATTCGTCAGCGTGATCGAAGTATCCGCGCTTGCATCGCAGCGGGTGAACGTCCCGAAATCGAGTGCGGTATCGCTGAGCGAAAGGCTGGCGGGAGCTGGCACCACGGTCACCGTCATCGCAAACGGCAGGCTTGCGCGGCCGCTGCCGCCTATGTAATTGAAATCGTAGCTCAGGCGCTGCTCGGACCATAGTGGCGCCGATGGCTGGAAATGCACGCGAACTGTGAAACTGCTATCCGGCCAGAGTACGAGCGGAAATGCCGGATCGTCCGCGTTCCAGCCGGCTTGCCAAACCGTTTGGTCGCCCGTCACGGTAATCGAGTCGCAGCCAAGATTGGTGAAGGTTACCAGAGTATCGGTCTGCGAGCAAACACTAATGGTATCGAGATCCACGGCACCGGCATTCGTGGCGAGCACTCCATTCGAAGTGACAAAACTTACTCGGAGTGTGAAGGAGGTATCGAACACGATCGGCGTATCGGCATAGACCCCGCTAAAACGGGCGTAAAAAGTATAGGTGCCATTCAGCCCCTGGGAAGGAAACAGGAAGAAGAAGGTATCCGTCGTTCCCGCCATGACGGTTGCCGGCAGCGAGAAATCTTTCGAATACGTAATGCCCGGGCTGGTCGTAAGAGAAGTTTTTTGCACGATCAGGTCCGCGCACGGATGTACCGTTACATAGATAGGGACGAGGGAGTTGATACAGTTCGAAACCCTAAAATTCGTGGTAACGGAAATTCGAGGAGCAGCGCGCCGCGTGGACATCTTCGCGAAGAGCGTGATAACCGTATCGAAGGGCAGCCCGGTGCCGTTCGAAGTTACCGTTAGGTGGATTGGCATTGCGAACGATCCGGACGTAAGGCCATGTATTCCGATCCATACCGTATTTCTCTGGCCGGGAAGGACCGTTGCATTCCAGGAATTATTTACCACGAACATCCCGGAGGGGTCGTTGCAGGTAACGGAATTGATGGTGAACGTATCGCAGGAGGGTGCGATGATCCGAATGGGAATCTCGGTATCCGAGCAAGTCAGCATCGAGATCGAATCCGCCGCGAAAATCATCGGCGGCGGAGAAAGTAAAATCGAAAGCGAGGTATCCCATTGGATGTTCTGGCAATAGAACTGGGTTGACAGATGGATCGGGAAGGTGGCTCGCTTTTGTCCGCGAGGAATGGATATTTTGAATACGATTGGCTTGTATGGTATCGTATTAGAAAGTTTTATCGTGTCCGGATAAAGAATTGCTCCGCCATCCCGGTCGGCCCAAAGGACAAGCGAGTCTATTCCTGGTGGCCACCGGCCAATACTCAAGGTGTCGTGAGTAGGCGGGTAGCAACCATCAACAATGGTATCGCTTAGCATTAGCGGGTTGGGCCAGGGCAGTGCATGGCTCAGGGCGCTCCAGAGCCAAACCTCGCCGCCATTCATGCTTAAGAGATAATTATCGTAGGGGCCAAACGCAAACATGCGCTTATCTCCGCCACTCAGTTTTGGTCTTCCGAGCGAGTTCCAGGTATATCCTCCGTCCACCGAACGGAAAACATCCAGATCGCCCTGAGCATACAAAATTCCAAAGTTTCCACCATCGAGAATATCGGTTCCGCTCGTCACGAAATCGTGAACGGAAGTCCAATCCCTGCCGCCGTCCGTTGATTTCCGCATCATATACTTGAGGCCATCGGATATGCTGTAGAAGATTCCCGCGCACGTATCGGCGACGCAGCAATATCCGCTGATGATATACTGCGTTGGAGAAGCGGTCCAGGTTAATCCCCCATTGTCCGAATAGAGCATCGAACTGGAGTCATCCCGGGCGACCGCACAGACCGTACCGTTAAGGGTTGCAAAGCTGGTCCCCGCCATCATGCCGATACCCGCGAGGTTCATGCCCTGAATTTGCCCCATGGGACCCATATAAATATCGTCCGCATTCACAAGGGTTGCCGCTGTTTTCTGCCAGGATGTGCCGCTGTCGGTCGATTCCCATACGCACGTGGAGCCGCTCGCGGCATACAGGTTTTTTCCATCGAGGAGGCGCAGGGAACGGAAGATAGCGGGGGTTTCGGGATAGCTGCTTTCCGTCCAGGTGCCGGAGGTATAGCGGAAAATATGATTATCACCCGCCACGACGCCATGCGCGGTATCCCAAAAGTAGGCGCAGCGAAAATTCAGGCCGCGGAAATTTCCGATTTGCTTCCACATTTGAGCGCGGGCGACTGGCAGGCACGCGAAACATGCCGCGATAAAAATGCAGGAAGCACGTAAGCGAGACGATAAGCGAAGCATAATCCCCAGTTTCAACACGCTTTTGTGGAAAATATCCCATGAGCATGACACGCGAGAAGCCCAAAAGTTACAACGCGGTCAAGAATTCCTTTAGGCTTAAGGCAATCGAGAGACCTAATCTCGCCGGGCATTCGTTCATTGTCTTTCGTGGATAGTTCGCGTTTTCCCAATCAATCGCTGCAAACATGAAGATCGAACTTAGTCGCATTCGAATCAAAGATGGCAAATCCGCTCGCGTGGACGAGTGGTTCGCTACGCTCAACGCCCGCAAAGCGGAGTGCATCGAGACGCTTGAACGCGAGAAGATGTATGTCGAGACTATTTTTCGCGAGAAAATTGGCGAGGAGGAATGCCTCTATTGGTTTTCTATTCAAGGTGAGAACGCCGAAAGCATAGAAACCTCGCCGTTTCCTATCGACGCAATCCACAAGGCTTTCGGCGATGAGTGCGTCGATCGTACGCGCCCCAGAGTAGATATCGAGGCAAGCGTGGTGATGATTGCGCCGGAAATCGCGGAAAAGATTGCGGAGTAAGAAGTTGCTGGTTTGCACCCCAAAATAACTGGGGCACTATTTCAACGTATAGCTTACGAGATCAAATTCCCAGCGAGAATAATCTTGTGGATAAGGAGGGTAAATGACTTCAACCGTGCGAACTTCCATGCCAATTGAAGGCGCAATCCAAATATCGGTTCTAAAATTCTGCAAGGAATATTCGTCCCCCGCCTGAAAAAGAATGTCGATGGCGTTCATGGATTGTCCCGCTTCGACCAAGGTAGTATCTTTTTCGTACGTAAGGAAAAAATCCCGCTGTTCATGTTCTGTCACACCTGCGGCACTATCATAGAGTATGGTATCGACTTGAATAAAAGTTGTCATCCCACCGCTTGCGATTGGATACGTCCGCCAACCATCTCTTACTCCCGGAACATCGGAGTAATCATCAAAATCACCATTCGGCTCGTAATTGTAATAAATCGGGAACCTTAGTGAAG
>DASRZC010000037.1:0-46391 GCA_035686785.1 Kapaibacterium sp. (SeqCode) | reverse complement strand
CAGCGCGAAGCGATTCCGCTCATTTTAGAAGGCCACGATGCCATCGGCATTGCGCAGACAGGCACGGGCAAGACAGCGGCCTTTATGCTGCCGCTCATCGACTCGCTCCTCTGCTCGCCGAAATCAAAGAACAAAGAGCAGCCGCGCGTGCTCGTGCTCGCCCCGACGCGCGAACTTGCCACGCAAAATTTCGAAGCGACCGTTAGTTTTGCGCAGGGCACGGGCCTTCGCGCCGTTGTCGTTTTTGGCGGCGTCGGGCAGCGGCCACAGGAACGGGAAATCGCAAAGGGCTGCGATATTTTGATCGCGACTCCCGGCCGCCTGAACGACCTCATCGGCCAGCGCGTCATCTCGCTCTCGTCCATCGAATTTCTCGTGCTCGATGAAGCGGATCGAATGCTCGACATGGGATTCCTTCCGCAGATCAAGCGCATCACCGCGCACGTCCCACGCGACCGGCAGACGCTGATGTTCTCCGCCACGCTCTCGCACGACATCGAGGAACTCGCCCGCCGCCTCACGAACGATCCCACGCTCATCGAAGTCGGCGGGCGGCGCAAACCGGCGGAAGGTATTACGCAAAAAATCTATTCGGTCATGCGGCTGAAAAAGCCGGAACTTCTGCTAAAATTATTGACAGAACTTTCTGTTGAAGGAGTCGGGGACACTGCAGGAGACGGACCACGCCACGCGGAGGCCATGCCTACCCGCACGCTCATCTTTACCCGCACCAAGCATGATGCCGACCGCGTCGCGCACGTCCTTGGCCATGCCGGAGTCAACGTGACGAAACTGCACTCCGATCTCACGCAAAGCGACCGCACCAAAGCGCTCGCCAATTTCAAGAGCGGAAAATTCGATACTCTCGTCGCTACCGACGTTGCCAGCCGCGGCCTCGACATCGAGGACATTAGCCACGTCATCAACTATGAGCCACCCATGTCTCCGGACGATTACGTCCATCGCGTGGGCCGCACGGCTCGCGCGGAGAAAACCGGCGTGGCGATCACGCTCGTCAGCCCCGAAGAAGAACCACTGATGCGCGACATCGAAAAGCGCGTCGGCGTCGAAATCGAGCGCACCGTGGTCGAAGGCTACGCCCCGCCGCCGCCCATCGAAATGTCCACTGCCGAACGGAGACGGTTGAAGGGGTGGTCTCGCCGCTAACCCAGAACCTGGATTACGCGGATTGGATGGATTCGCAGGATTATTATCGGGAACTCTGAGAACTCATGGATTCCCGCTTTCGCTGGAATGACAAATGGATAAATCATTGCGCGAAGCGCGTACGCGAAGCGCGTAAAAGAACACATTCCTGTCATTCTCGCGAATGCGGGAATCCAGGTTCGGAATTTTTTAAATAGCTCTGGACTGCTTCCTGTTCCTCCATAGCATCCATGATCCAATTCCAGCCAGTACCACTACGGCTGGCCCGATCATCTCAATGCCGGGCGTAAATTGGTTCACCCATTTCTGGGTCACCACGGTGGTTCCGAAAAGCGGGTCCGTGGCGGGAACGGAAACCATGCGCTGCGTCGTCGTCCACGGATGATGCCCCGCCGCGATCCACCAGCCGAGCAGCCCGGCAGCAATGACAAAAAGAATAATGGCAAAGAGTTGTTTAGACTTCATGGAAATTATGTAGCGCAAAATGTAGCGCAAACTTTAGTTTGCGACCCTTCTCGAAAATCGCAAACTTTAGTTTGCGCTACAATTAGGTCGTCGTTCTCGGCAGCGCGTTCCCGAAAAGCTGCGCGGTGATCTTGATTTTCTCGCCGACTTTGCTGCCGATCACTCCTTCGGTCCCGGCGATATTAAAATCCTTGAGCGAAATATCGAAATCCGCCGAAATCATCACGAGGTCGCCCGGCGCGCGCTGGCGGGTCGAGGCATTCGCCACGAGATACGTCATCTTGAACGGAATCGAAACCCGCTTCGTCACGCCATGCATCGTAAAATTCCCGGTGGCCATGCCGGTCGCGGAATTGCCGCTCGTCTTCACGTCACCCATCGAGGTAATCGTAAACGTAATGATCGGAAAGCGCGAGGCATCCAGCCATTCCGAGCTGTGCAGATGATTGTCGCGGGTGTCGTTACCCGTTTTCATCGTCGCGACCTGCGTCGTAATCGTCCCACGCAGTGACGAGAGGTCCTGTGGATCGATCGTAAACGTCCCGGCCACGCCCTCGCTGGTACCGCGAATACTTTCGAGCGGAGCGTCGCTCGTCCAGATAAACTGATTCTTGTTGACGTTGTCGTTAAGCGTTAGCAGCTTTTCGCCGCCTGAAGCGACCGCCAGCCGCTGAGCCTGAACGCCTCCGGCGCCGAGCATCCCCATTCCGAGCAGAAAAACCGCATACGAGAGTTTTGAACGAAAAATAGCCTTCAATTGCATTCCTTTATCTTTCCCTTAATAAATTTTCGACCTTAAAATAAGGTGACGTTACCATGAATAAAGACGCTGAAACCGGGCCAACGGTTACAAAATACGCTGTTAATTCTTAGTCAGACAGTCCAAATGCCTGAAAATTGCCGGAAATCGGCGAAAAATTATCCGTTGCAACATCCTTATCTAAAGGTATAACGCTATTCAAGGGGACTTATCACAAGGCAAAAGCATGAAAAGAGTTTAAGGAAGATTTTTGAGATTTTTTATTATTTCTGAGATACAGTCATTTCTAACTAAAAAAATGCAGTGCGCAAGTAGCACGCGGCCTTAGTGTGCGTAGCGCACCATTCCTGTGCCGCACAACAACGGCGCGCGGTGAGGAACCGCACATTCGCCGGTTCCTCACCGAGCAGGCGGAAGCCCGCACTGCCAATAGCATTTTTGGATTTCTATTTTTGCAGCACCAGCCGTTTGGTCGTCACTTCATTTCCATTCGAAGCGCGGATGAAATACGTGCCATCCAGTCCGAGCGCATTCGCATTCCATTGCCACGCGCCGGAGCCGGTATGCGAGGCGATAACATTCCCGAGCACATCGATCACTTCGAACGTGGCATTCGAGGCTCCATCGAGCTCCATATTCACGACGCCCGTGCTGGGGTTCGGATAGAGGAGCAGGTTCGGCGCGTTCGGCACTGATTCGGCGGCTACGCTGGAAACAGTATTCGAGATGCCCTTGAAATTGACGTAGAGTATTCCAGGGCCCGATTGCGGAGTAAATCTTCCGCCACGTTCCGCAATGCCTGCTTCGACCGTAAGCGCCAGCGTATCGAGATAAATCGTTCCGGAGGAATCGCCATAGAAATGGACGATGATCGCCATTTCCGCGCTCGGCGCGAGCGTATCCGGCAGCGCGGGCACGATCTGGCTTACAAGGAAGTGGGAACTCGAATGCGTCCAGCTCACGGCAGAAACGATCACCGTCGAAGTGGAATTATTGGTGAAGTCGATGCGGTGCGCATAGTAATGGCCAGAATCGCCGGAGAGCGAGACATCGTGCGTGCCGGTCGTGTCCAGGCTTACGGATTCGGTATCGCTGCACGTTTGCGGCATGTATCCGACGAGCGATACGGTCGCCTCATGGCAATGCGCGGTATCGTTCGTGGAGAAGGATGCCGTGGCGCTCGCGTTGTATTCCGTGCTCCCGGTGGTTCGGTTCGGAATAAACTTGAGCCACACGCTATCGTAGGTATTGGCAGCGATCGTATTTGGGAACCCCGAAGAATCCACTCGGAACGCGCCATCGTCTGTTCCTGAAATACTGATGGCGGTCAGCGAGACCGAGGAATCCAGATAGTTATGAATAAACAGGTGGATATAGCTCGTATCCCCATAATTCGTTACCGCGGCGGCGGCCGCATACATGCCATAGCATGTTTTGATCGTCGTATCCACCGCTTTGCCATAGACGATGCGGGTTACATAGCGATCCTGGCTATAGGCATCGTGATAGCGGACGATAAACGTATCGAGATGAAGCTCGGTATCGCTCGGAGCGTGGAAGCAGAAGTCCCAAAACGTGGTATCGTGGGACGCCAGGGTGAATGGGAAGCTTATAGCGGAAGTATCCCACGAAAAATATGAGCCGGGATCATGCGTCCAGCCGGCGCTCACAATCGTATCGAGATCGCTGCCAGAATTGATGAGGCGAAGCGGGTCATCCGGTACATTGGGGCGGATAGTATCAGCCGTGCAGGTATCCGCGCCTTCCGGAATGCTCGGGAAGTATGGCCCAAGTGCCGAAAGTATCCCATCCGGCGGAGTCGTGTCAATGGCTTTGGCGTAGACGATGCGGGAAATATAGCGCGTCTGGCTTGCCGAATCATGGTAGCGAATGACGAACGTGTCCGTATATTGATTCGTATTCTGCGGCGCATGGAAGCAGAAATCCCAGAAGAGCGTGTCGTGCGAAGGCATCGTGAGCGGAATGCTGATGCCCGAAGTATCCCACGTAAAGATCCCGGCCGGATCATGCGACCACCCGGCGCTTACGAGCGTATCGTGATCGCTCCCGGAATTGATGAGCCGCATCGTTGTGCAGGTATCCGCGCCCTCCGGGGTGTTCTGCGGGAAGTAAGGTCCCAGCGCATTCAGCTCGCCATCCGGCGGCGGCGGATTCGCGTGGCCAATCAGCACAACCGTATGCGTGGTCGTATCGTCCGAGATCGAAAGCTGGCCCGTTACCGTGCCGCTCTGGACGTGATAGACAATCCGGATGTAAGAGTATGCCGTGACGTGTATCGTATCGCTCGACACGCTGAAATAGGAGGAGCCATCCGAAATCCAGGCATGGATGTAGGTGCCGGGGCCGCTCGAATCGCCAGTGTAGGCGATACGAACGTAGCCCGTCATCGAGTCCTGCCCGCTCGGGGTGAACGTCACCGTATCGGGCGAGTAGGAATAGGAATCGGCCCGAAGCGCAGCCGGGGCGATGCAGGCGGTTACGAGGAGGATCACCGTAAACCGCAGAATTCTGTCGAAATTAGTCATTTTGGCTTTTGGGTTAAGTGTCGAACGAATGAGAACACACGTGAAACGGAAAGCTCACACTTTTCCTGCCCAAGGCGAGTTCCTTCGGCAATCACTTTTTTCTTTTGCCGACATACCGCAGAAACTCTGAAAACTATTTTTACATGGCACACGCATTTGTGCTTCATGAACTATTGCGTTTGCGAGCAATTTCCGCCATTTAAAAAAGCGTGGTAACTTTTTTAGTCACTTTTTTACGGGACGTTTAAAAAAAATAAGAAAACGGTTGCTAATCGAAATTAAGTCGATTTCCACATTTATGTTTTATGCTTCATAATTCCTGCTTCGGCGCGTGCCCCTTTCCAATTCCTAAGTTTTCTTCATTCTTTGTGGCCCGCTTATTCTTTGAATGTCTTGTAATTAGGATTCAACACCGATCAACTGCGGAGCTCTTTGTGAAAGAATTGACCAATTTCGAAGGTATGAAGGTATACGCCTACTTTCTGACAACTTCTTACGACAGATTTGTACGCGAATGCAAGGAAAGAAACTTTACGCCGGAGGTTAAACTCTTTACGCTTTGGCTTAATTGCCAAAGGCCAGAAACGCCCGAGCGTCAAATTAATTAACGATCCGGAGATCCAATTTATTTCTCATGAAACACGCATTTCGCCTTTTGCTTTGCTGCGCGGCGCTCCTGGCATCCACATCGGTTGCTTCCTCGCAAATTCGACAGGCGAAGTTTTATGTCGACGGAGGCACTGGAAATGTCACCATCCTTAATGCGCCGACCGGCTCCGGCGGCGGAACGGGTACGCTTCCAAGCGACACCGGCTTGATCTCGTTTGGCGTCGGCGGCCTGCCTTCCGGCTCGATCGCAACATTCCACGACGATGGCACCCATGCGGGCTACACCTACGCCGGCACCAGGCAGCTCGTTGGCGACGGTTGGGATTCGGGAACTGCCGTGCCAACTGGGGAAAAGTACGCTACGAGCGCAGCCCTTGGTACTAATATCTATGTGTTCGGAGGAGAGGGCGCATCGCCATATAACCAGGTCCAAATTTACAGCATCACGGGAAAAGCATGGTCCTCGGGAGCGGCCATGCCCGCCGGGGTATATGCCGCGACGTGCGCTATCGTGGGCGCGAATATCTACGTGGTTGGGGGAGCAGGAACTTCCCAGTCTAACACGGTTCAAATTTACAGCACTGCGGGAAATTCGTGGACCGCGGGAGCGCTCATGCCCACCGGGGTATCCAGCGCGACGTGCGCGGCCGTGGGCACGAACATCTACGTGTTTGGCGGAGTCGGAACTCCCCCGTATAGCACGGTTCAAATATACAGCACCACGGGAAATTCGTGGTCGGCGGGCGCGGCCATACCCACCGGGGTATATGCCGCGATGTGCGCGGCAGTGGGCACGAATATCTATGTGTTCGGTGGGTACCAGAGCGATACGGTCGTTCAAATTTACAGCACCACGGGAAATGCCTGGACCACTGGAGCGGACATGCCCATCGGGAAAAATAGCGCGACGTGCGCTGCCGTGGGAACGAATATCTATGTGTTCGGCGGAAGTGTTTCCTCCGAAAGCCGGGTCCAAATTTACGACACCAAGAGAGGGTCATGGAGCACGGGCGCAGCCATGCCCATTGGGGAATATGACGCGACAAGCGGAGCTCTTAACGGCAAGGTGTATGTGTTTGGGGGAAATGCCAGCGAATCCGCCAATCAAATTTACACGCCGGCGAGCTGGACCAGCTATTACTCTACGGTGAACTAATTCTTTACGGTGAACTAATTCGACACGCGCTGGGAGCGCCGGTCTTTTTAGCGATGGAAGTCCGCCGGGCGGTGCATGCCCATCTTGCGAGGCATCTCATCCCCGCGAAATCTCTTCCCTCGACCGGCTCGGGGCGGGAACCGGGCTGCGCGGATTTTTTTAAGGGCCTGAGGCACGGGGGGACGGCACAATCCGCTTGGGCGAGAAGCAATGCCAATAAAAGCGAGTGTAACGCCGAACCTTCAGGTTCGGCGAATTATCCTCACCGAGCCTGAAGGCTCGGTGCTACACGCCGAACTGGTGGCGCATGTCGAAAGGTCCCTACGACTATTCCTTCACGATCATCCAATACTGGCCGCTTGCGGAGTCCCGGAGCATGTAGAAATGTCAAATGTGATTTCCTGCGCGGGGGAGGACGTGCGCGGCACGTCCCTACGGTTCGATCCCCGTTGGATATCCCCGCAATATTCCTGGCACGCGAAAAAGGACGTGCGCGGCACGTCCCTACGGGTTATCGCGCGGTTAAGGAATGATGCGCTGGGTGGTCGGAAAATTCGCAGGATTGTCGTGGTCGTCCTGCCATTGACCGGGATTGTTATGAATGTACTCGCGGGTGCGTTGTAATTCCTCCTCATTGCGAATCACTCGGTCGTGGAACCGGCCTTGCCAGATGACGAGGGTGGGCAAGCCTAACTCTTTCCGCGCGCGCGAGGTGCATGCGGCTTTCAGACCATTAATTATGCTCGGTACCGAGCCCGAAGCCGGCGCTTCGAATGTTCGTGGTACACCGGCGCTCTCTTCTTCCGTCAGGATCAGGATTAGATGGACATGATTCGGCATGACGCAATAGGTATCCACGATAACGTCAGATCGCATTCCGGCGGTTTTGCGGATTTCTTCGTCTATTATTTTGCCTATTCCAGAGAGATGCATTTTCGCATCCATTATATTGCCGAAAATCAACTCGCGGTTGTGCGAACAGATGGTGATGTGATAGGCTCGCGTCTCGGCATAATTGTGATACCGCAGGCGATAGGAGGTCCGATGGTGATCGGTGGAATTCATAACCACAAAAATACAACAACCGAACGGCGACCCGCCGGTATTCCCAAAATGGTTATGATGTGGCAACAGTCCGTAGGGACGTGCTGCGCACGTCCCATCCCCCCGCCGGCATTCCCGAAACATTTGTGGTACAGCGAAAAGGGACGTGTGCGGCACGTCCCTACGGAGCTTGAAATTCGTTGTGCTTTCTACACCGTGGGTTGAAACCCACGGCTACAACGATAACGCTCCTAACGGAGCTAATATTTCCATGGAGCACCTATCCCTCGTTCCCGCCTTCGGCACGGAGATTGTGCGAAGCTCATCACCTGCGTTCTAAAAAGAGCATGACCGATCATTCTTTGCATCATTCATTTTTAATTTCTAATTATGGAAGACCTTACGAAACCGATGGAAGTTAAAAAACCGGAGGGAGCCTTTAAGGTAGAAGGCGCCCTCAAACGCGACACCGAAAAGATTCTTGATGTGATTGCGAAGCTCCTCATGCCCATTCTGCTGCTGGTGCTCGGCACCTGGTTCAACTACGTGACGAACAGTAATCAGCAAAAGCAGCGCGCGCAGGAACAACGCATTGCCGACGAGCAGAGCAAGAGTGTGCTGCTCGAATCCTACATCAAGCACCTGACGAGCGCCAATCCCGCGGAGCGCGAGTTGGCGCTGCATATCCTTTCGCTCGACACGGAGCAATTCGATCCGCAGATGGTGGACCTGATTTCAGCGGTTGCCGCGACCGGCACGCCTTCGGAGCGGATCACGGCGCTCGAAGCTCTGAGCCATGCCTCACATTCGAACAATGCGGCCGTGCGCGACGCCGCATCGAGGAATATCACTACCGTACCGGTAATTCCCGTTAGTACTACTGACACGAAGGTCGTTCAGCAGAAGGCGGCGGCTATCAATCAAGCCCTCCAATCGGCCGGCGTTAAATCGAATGGATTGAGCAAGGTTATTGACGGACTTCATTTGCTCAATTAACGAGTTTCGCATTCGTGCCGTCTGAACGGGGATGCGGAATTCGATCAAAGTGGTTCATGTTGTTAGCTTATGTTACAATTAGTGATCGACTCGAATGGCAAGGTTCCCATTCCTCCTGAAGTGATGCGGAAATTTGGTCTTGCACCCGACTCGAAAGCGAACTTCGAAGATACTCCCGATAAGATGATCATTGAGCCTATCGAAAAACCGCCGCAAAAACGCCGGAGCATAAGTGATATGGCTGGATTTTTGGGACCCAATAGCAAAGCGCTCGATATTTTAATGGAGGAGTGAAGAAAGGACCGTGAGAAGGAGGACGGTACTTTTGGTTCTTGATGCGCAACCCTTATCTATTCTTTTTCACGAACAACCGGGATGGGAGCTTGTCGAAAAACTTCTTCAAAACGCCATATAACTGCGCGATCCATTTCACCGGCCGTGACTGAGAATAATAACCAATGCCCACACGGCGAATATGAGGGACACTGCCACAAAGACGGTCAGCACGCGCCGGTGGTACCTTCGAAGACGCCCGCGGAGCTTTTTCGGTCCCGCGTTCTCTGCCAAAGCGAAAAGCCCGACGGGGATGATAAAGACGTAAAGGATGATGATAAGCGTTCGCATTTCCGAATGATTATAGTAGTTCATTCTGAAACAACAATAAATTCCACCCGCCGGTTTTTCGCGCGGCTTATCCCGATCTATGAGGCAACGAGCGAAAGATCGAGATAAGCTTCTCTATCTCGGCGCTGCTTAACGACCCTAATTCGGCAATGATGTTGGCTTGCTTCTGAGTCACAAGCCGATCCACTTTTACAACCGACCGCACGCGAAGACCATTCATAGCGGAAGGCTCGACAAGAAATTCATTCTTGCTAATCGTTGTGGGAACCACGGACGAAATTGCGGCTACAATACTATCCTTATAACGATCGGCCGTTTCGGCAATAACAACCGAAGGTCGAGCTTTTACATGGGTGAGCTCCGCGAAGGGAAACGGTATGAGGACAATATCGGCGGTGCCCATCAGCTTTTGACGTAGTCTTGATAAATATCTTCGCGTGGGTCGTCCCAGAATTTGAACGCATCGGAATGGGAAGCTGCCAGTCGAATCTCTTCTTCTTCCGTCAGGACCTCAAGGAGCGTTATTTTAACGCGGCGGTGGCGGTGGTCCTGAATCTCCGCGAGCGGTACAATCCGCTGTCCGTCATAATAGCCTTCAATGGTTTCCATAAAAGTTATAAAACCAGTGAACGATAATAAGTTGCCATCATAATACCTATTTTGAAACCAAAATAAATTCCACCCTCCGGTTTTTCGCGCGGCCTTCTTCGGTGGTGTTGGTGGCAACAGGTTTTTGGGAGCCGTAGCCGATGGCCGAAAGGCGCGTGGCATCGATGCCGTGCTCAGTCAGATAATTCACGACCGATTTCGCGCGGTCTTTCGAGAGAAGGTCGTTATGTGCTTCGGTGCCTGTGCTATCGGTAAAGCCGGCGATTTGAAGTTTGAATTCGGGATGGTCTGTCAGCAATTGCTTGACCCGGTCCAGCTCTTCGAAGGAAGCCGGGAGTAATTCCGCTTTATCGGTTTCGAAAAAAACATTGTGCAGCGTGATCGCCGCGCCGCTCTGGATTTTATTCAGCTTTAGATCGCGATGGATTTCTTCGTAACTTTTTAGCCCCGTGAGGTCGATGTTGTCGCTCGTCGGGAAATAGCCATCGCGTTCGGCACGGAGCGCATAGCGCGCGCCGGCGGGAAGCGTGATTTCATATTCGCCCGTCACCGGATCGGAGCGGCCCGAGCCGGAGCCGCTTTCATTCGCGGAAGTATCTTCGGTCGAAGCGGCGAGGCGCTCGTAGTGTATTTCCGCGGCGAGCGGCTTGCCCGCAGCATCCCGCACGATGCCGCGCACGAGCGCGACGGCCTGCTCCCGCGAAACCTTCACGCGATAAATATCGCTCTGGTCGCTTTCGGTCAATCGCCACGATACATAGCCATATTTTCCTTCGGCGTCCTCGGTATAAAACGTGGTACGACCGAGACGGTTAACGCCCACGCCAAGATTCTCCGGCTTCGACCAATGCTGCCACGAGTCGTCCAGCCGAATGGAACGATAAACGTCCACCGCGCCAATGCCACCCGGGCGGTCGCTCGAAAAATAGAGCGTCTTGTTATCCGATGAGAGATAGGGCGTCATCTCGGCATAGCGGCTGTTGATATCGGGGCCGAGCCAGAGGGGGGTGCTCCAACTACCTTGGTAGAAGCTGACGTAGAGATCGCGGTCGCCTAAGCTCGAATCGCGGTTGAGGGCCATGACGAGCGTGCGTTGATCGGGGCCGAAGCTGTAATCGGTATAGATCCCGCGCGGATGGAGATTCGGAATTTTTATCGGCTCCGGAATAGACCATCCGCCCAAAAGTTTGTGCGACACGAAGAGCCGCTCGTCCGGCGGCGCATCGCTTTCCAATTTGCCAATGAGATAGAGCGTGTTGTTATCGGGCGAAATGGAAGTGACAGCAATACCATACGAGCTTGCAAGATTATTACCGACAAATTCCGGCTTCGAGAATATGGATCGCCCGTCCCGAGGCCGCGAGGGATCAACGGAATCGTTCGTGATGTGTGAAAGCCAAATATCGAAGACCACGGTGGAATCCATGCCAATTCTCGTGCGCGTGAAGTAGAGCGTCTTGCCGTCGGCGGAAATGACGGGAAGCAGCTCGCTTTGGTCCGGCGTGTTGATCGAAAGCGGCAGCTTGACGAAATTGCTTTGAGCTTCCGCGGAAAGCAGGAAGCAGGATGCGTGAAGCAGGAAACTCGCCGCAAGCGCGGCGCAAAGGCGGAGATTATGCGTTGATGTCATCCCGAGAAGGCTCATTGTCCTATAATACGCTCCGGGAACAAACTTTTGTCCCCGTTCGTCCGGTTTGTGTAATATGGTTTTTCACGATTTTCACTCGGCCGATTCTCGATTCCACGGATGGCTGTACTTATTTGCATTTGCATTCCTGCTTCAATGTGCTTTTGGTCCGGCATCCATCGCGAAGGAAAAACCTTCGGCCAATCAGAAAACAGTTTCTCATCACAAGAAATATAAAAAACACCGAAGGTTGATCGTTGTTTCGCATCATGCGAAAAAAACGGTTCGCAAAAAGCCATCCCTCATTCGCAGCCAAATTCTGCGCACTCCGCCGGCGGCGCAGCACACGCCGCCTCCGGGACATGACGGTGAAGAGCATAGTGATTGGTTCTGGCAACGCCGCGCCTGGCCGAACCGGACGATCGATCCCAGCGCCTATCCCACCGCGCTTGCCGAAGCTGCGCGAATGCCAATGTATAGCCCCCTCACCCAGCAGGGAGAGGGGGTTGGGGGTGAGGCTCCCCTTTCGAGCTTTGAGTGGCAACCCATCGGACCCTACTCCATCGATGGCCGCGCAAGCGCCATCGCCACCGACCCGCTGGATTCGAACACGTTTTACATTGGCGCGGCTGCCGGTGGGCTGTGGAAGACCACCGACCACGGCACGAATTGGCGCTGCGTAACGGATACCTTTGGCTCGCTTTCCATCGGCTGCGTTACAATAGATCCGCTTTATCCCGATACGCTTTATATTGGTCTTGGCGAATGCAATGGCAGCGCCGATTCCTATCCCGGAGATGGACTTTGGAAGTCAACCGACGGTGGAAATTCGTGGAACTATCTCGGCTTTGCGAATGCGCAATATATTGCGAAAATCCTGATCGATCCACGAAACGATAAACAACTTTTCATTGCGGTTCCCGGGCCGAACGCGCTGGCCGATACTAATAAAGGAATTTTTCGTACGACCGATGGCGGCGCGACATGGACGCGCGCGCTTTTCGTTCGCCCTAACGCAGGCGATTGCATCGGCTTTATCGACATTGCAATGGATCCGCTGAACTCTGCCGATCTCGTTGCTGCGGCATGGGATCATTCGATTACGATCGGTTCCAATTTCACTCCGGGCGGACCGGGGGGACCCAATACCGGCGTCTATCGCTCGACCGATACCGGGCATACATGGACACGGATTGACACGCTTTCCGCAACCGGACTTCCAAATGGGCAGTCACAAAAAGTGCTTGGACGCATCGCACTGCTGTGGACCTTAGGCGGCGGGAAGTATGCAAAGGATTATTTGTTTGCAGGCTTCATTCGCGCCGATACAAATCCCGTTACGCACTATATGACGGACGAAAACTTCGAGGGGCTTTACAGTTCGACGAACCAGGGCGTGACGTGGAAGAAAATCCTCGATTCAACGATCCGGATTCCCATGGGCGGGGTGCAAGGGAAGGACAGCGCGAATATTACCAACGCGCAGGGCGGCTATGATTTCTATCTCGCAGCCGGCCCGCTTCCGCAAGACGATAGAAACGTAGATATTTATCTCGGCGGTATCGACGTCTTTCGCTCGACCGATTTGGGTGCTAATTGGAAAGACATTACGAATTCATACAGCCAGTATTATGTGAAGGCAAATCGAGAGCAGCATTCCGATCAGCATGGCGTGGCATTCGCCGGAACGGATTTGCTCTGTGTCAACGATGGCGGCGTGTTCGAGACGCGCGATTTTGGAACGAATTGGCATCAGATGACTGGACTTCCGATCACGCAATTTTATGCGATCGAACCGTGGCGCGGGGGCATGGCGAATACGCCAGCAACGATTTCCGCGAACGACCTCAAAGTGTTCGGAGGCACCCAGGATAACGGCACCGTTGGGAATCTTCAGGATACGAGTTTCGCCTGGATCAATCACGGCGATGGCGAAGCTGCGATTTCGCATCCGACCGATTCGAATAAACTGATTACGTCCCTGGAATTCGGCGTGATCTTCGCGCGGAACACGCTCGATTCCCTCGTTCCGCTTCCACTCGATATGAAGGACACGACGCAAGACACGCGCCCGCGCTGGCATACAATTACCTGCCGGCTCCTCTATGGCCCTCATCCGCTCACGGATACCGAAGAGGCGGTCGCATGGAACGCGCCGCTTGCGCTCGATGACGAGGAGCCGACGGAACTATATACTGGCCGCTGCCACGTCTATCGCGCCACGCTCGATTGGAACGATTTGGAAAATACGACCTGGCGAACGTGGTCGCCGCCGATCGAAGGAAATACCGGTAAGGATTCCACTTGGTATTATGGTGACATAGAAACCGTTGCCCTCGGCCCGCGCGACGCGGCCGGCCACCCGATCATCTGGGCGGGAGGATATGGAACGAGTAGTGTGCTCTGGCGAACCACCGTCGATCCCACGCGCAGCGATACCACCGCGCCGCACTGGATTACCGCGCGCAATGGATTGCCAAATGCAACCGTTTCGCAGGTTGTCCCGGATCGAAGCGATTCGCTGACTGCTTTTTGCGCGATCGTGAGCGCGTCGAAAGTAGCGCACGTCCTGATGACGACGAATGGCGGAAAAAAGTGGACGAATATCTCCGGAAATCTTCCATCGACTGCTCCGGTGAGCGCGCTCGTGATCGATACACTCAACGAGCATGGCGACCCGCTGCTCAAAAATCAAGTGCTCATCGCCGGAACGGATGTTGGCGTCTTCGCAACGACGAACGGCGGGAGCGAGTGGTTCAATCTCGCGCCGGGAATGCCGCATGTCATCGTGAGCGACCTTAAAATTTACAAAAATATGCTGATTGCCGCGACGCATGGGCGCTCGCTGTACGCGCTGGATATTTCTAGTTTGGCCGGCGTGCCATCCGCCGTCGCGGCATCGGTGCCAGGCAAGAGCAGTAGTCTCACTATTTATCCGAATCCTGTTATCGGCGCTGCTTCCTTCAGCGTTTGGATACAAAACGCGGGGGTTTCTGCTCCCCGCATCGTGGGCGATGCTTCATGCCGGATGGTCGAACTTTCGAGCGGGCGATCCTTTGCTGAGCCGGTCGAAGTCGTTGGCGCGGGCGAGTTTCGAATTCAGATCGATTCCCAACGTTCTCCGGGAGCGTATCTTGTGGAACTTCTGTCTGGGAACCGCATCCTCGGCGAAGGCCGCGTTTCCATCGCGCGATGATTGCCCGCCCCGAGTCCGCGAGGGATCAAGACTGCCCGCGATCCATGATTGCGCAGGCCAGGAAAAGTATGAAGTATGAAGTATGAATTGAAGATTGATCGCCCACGATCAAACAGAAACTTTTTGAAACGCCGCATCGCATTGGCGGCGATGTTTTTCATTTTTCATTCTTCCTGCTTCCTACACCCGGCCCACGCCCAGCGTGGACACGACCAGAGCCGCCATCATAAGAAAGGCGAATCTCGACCACCCGCCGCTCCCCACACGCCGCAAATCAAGCCGGACATCCTGACGCTGCGCTATAAGCCGCAGGCCGGTACGCTGCTGTACGATATCCATACCCGAATCGATCAAACTGTGCATACCGAGCGCGATGTGTTGAACGGCGAGCTCCGAAGCGATGCGCAGCTTGCGTTTCGTAACGTGGCGATCGATTATAAAAAGGGGTTGTGGTCGTTCGATGAATCGTTTACGAGCTTCCAGGTGAGCGGCCACGAGCTTTCCGCGGATGTGCATTCGGCCGATTCGCTCCTGCTCCAGGAGAACTTCGCCGTCAACCGCGTCACGGAAGTGACCTACGATATGAAGGGGGACGAATTATCGAGGATCGTGAAGGATACCTTGCGCCTGCTCAACGCGGAGGCGCAGACCAACGCCTATTTTTTCGAGCCGCCCCGCATGCTCATTCCCCTGCCCGAACATCCCGTTACCTACGGCAATACCTGGACGGAACACCGCGCGGACACCATCCCCGTCCACGATACCGTCAACATTGGCACGACGACCGGCTCCTATGTCTATGATGTTTCCCGCATCTACCGTCTCGTCCGCCTTACCGATACGCTCGACCGCTATCTTGCCATCATCGTGGCAACCGATACCGGAACGTTCCAGGGCTATCAAACGAATTCGCTGACAAAGGTGACGACGAGAAGTTCCGGGCCTGTCAGCGGCACCGATACGACGATCCTCGATCTCTTCGTCGGAAGCGTCGTCAAGCGGACGCTCGATATGACGATTCCCGCGCGCGTCCAAGTATCCGTCGGGGAGGGCGCAGCGCCGGCGACGCATACACCCTTGCAGCCCTTCACCGATGTTCTCACCATCCACTCCATCGTTACGCTCAATGAATCGAACGAGCAGGGAATTCGAAACGGGGAGTGACGGCATAGGGCTACTACCTCATCCGGAATTAATCACGAAATAAAGTACGGCCATGAAACAGATCATTTTCATTTTTGTAATAGTCAACTTGGCGGGAACCGCCTGGGCGATCAAGCCCGTGAAGAAATACTCGATGACACCTTCGGCAATGGGAATTTCCTACGACAGTCTTAACATTCCGACGGCAAACAATGAACGTTTAACGGCGTGGCTCTGCCATCCGGCCCGCAAACAATCGGACCAACTTATCATTCTTGCCGAATCGGATGCCGGCAACATGTGCGGTGAATTCGGTGTAGCTCAGGCTTTGGTGAAAAACCTGGGGGTGGACGTTCTTCTCTTTGACTATCGCGGTTTCGGCACAAGCGATAGTATTGCAATCGATACCGATTTGATTGCGCTGCCCGCTTTTGCCGACGACTTACATTCGGTTGTCTCCTATGTTAGAAAAAAACTACAGCCGGACAGCTCGAAAATTGTGCTCTATGGAACGTCAATGGGTGCAAGTCTTGCGATTACTGTTGCGTCTGAATTCCACGGTGTGGCAGCCGTTATTGCCGAATCCCCCTACGTTTCGCAACTCGAGCTGAAAACGTACTATGACAGCTTATACAGGGTGGAGGCAAGCCCTCGCCATATTGGGATCATCCGATCCACATTACTTGAACCTCTCCAAGCCATACAGTTACTCACATGCCCCGTCCTGATGCTGCATGGGACTCTAGAAAAACAAATTTCTTCCCGCAGAATTTGTGAACTATTCCTGAATTGTCCTTCCAGGAACAAGACGTTGTGGATTGTGGGTAACGCCGATCACATGGAAATTCCCTACAAACAAACGGGAGCTTTCATAAATGTCGTGTACTCATTTCTTAAGTCAGCGGATGTGCATGAGTAAGATCTTATTCACGCGGCCGTATAATTATTTTATGCAGTTCCACCGCCGGATCGAGTGGAATGCGTAATTGATTGTTCTCGCAATGGAACTCGGTTGCTCCATTATATTCGACGTTGAATCCGCCTTCGTAATGCACGGGCTGGAGCGGGTGCAATCGTTTTTCGGGAAGATAGATCACGGTGGGCGCGTCCATCGGCTTCCCCCGGAGAACGAGGTCGAATTCCTTCGTGCGCGTATTGAAATGGCTGTGGACCGGCTCGGCGCTCGCCAGTTGAACATAAGGGCGCGTGGCCACATCTAAGTTTCGTATCTTTTTATTATAACCGACAAGGGAAAAATCCTCGCGCATGAAGCCGTCGCGAAGTTCCTCGGTATTATAGAGATTGACATTCCAATAGGTCGCGTTCACAAGCGCCTGCTCGACGGCCTCGAACTGCCAATTCATCTGCGTGCGAACAATGGGCTTCGGCCAGTTTTGCCGCGTGCCGAATTCCGTCAGGAACGGCGCCATGCCATGCTCTCGCGCCCACCGCGCGCCGATGGACTGTGCATCTAAATATTCCTCCTGCTTCGCATCATGGAACACGCGGCCACCAAGGGCCGTGAGGATTGAATCGTAATAGTGGTACGCGAAGACGACCCGGTCATCCTGGGAAGCAATGCGCAGGAACGAATCGTAGGATTTATTGGCGTGCAGGTTTACATTCCAATCGCTCTGCGGCGAGACGAAGGCGAAGATGTCCGGCGAGTGACGGCGAATGCGCCGAATCGCTTCGGCATAAAATTCGGGAAGAATCTCCTCTTCGAATACGCGGTCGCTAATTCGCGCGGGATGCGGCTCGTTAAAAATTTCGATGCCGAGCACGCGCTCATGCCGCGCGGCTTCGGCGGCCACGCGCTCCACCATATCGAGAAATCGGTCGCGGACAGGGAAATGCACGAGGGGAGGAGTGAGGGACTGGTTTGTCAGGTCATTATGCCAAAAATCGGTGAAAGTTTTTCGAAGATCGCGATTGAATTCGTAATTCGCGCCCCAAAGTGGAGTATTTTTTAGGAAGCTGAAACGCTGCGAGTCTTCGGAGCGCACCCAGTCCGGCATTCCGTTACCGCCAAAGGCATTGCCCAGCAGGTCCTGATGAAGATCGATCAGGACGAGAAATCCCTTCGAAGAAAAAAGGCGAACGTAATGGAAAAAATCCTGAAGATACTGTTCGTTATACTCCGGCTGGACCGGATTGCACGCCGGCTCGAAGGCCGACCAGAAAAACGGAACACGAAGCGTCGTAAATCCACATGCAAGCAGCAGATCGACATACGTTTCGTATTTCGTCCAATCCTCCAGCGACCGAAACGGAAGATTCGGCGGCAGCTTCGCCGACGGCCCGAAGCACACGCCGCGCAGCAGCAAATATTGATCGCCCGTCCCGAGGCCGCGAGGGATCAACCGGCCATCCGTTCGAAAACGGAACCAGCCATCCTGAATGATAATATCGCGAGTGTTGGGGAGGATGTGCAAACGAAATGCTTCAATCGTTCGAGAGGCGGAGCAGTTCCCAATAATGGCCGCCATCAACTCTCGATTCGAAATGGTTCTTCAATTTTTAATAAGCAATGCACCCACTATTAATTCTTAATTCTTCATTCTTAGTTGAAGCTAAGAGTGTGTGTAGCACAGGCTTTCAGCCTGTGCGCGGACCTCCAGGTCCGCAAGTATCAATGGCGCACGAGCTGAAAGCTCGCGCACAGGCTGGAAAGCCTGTGCTACACGAACTTTATAAGGAATTATTCATTCAAAATTTGGAATGAGAGGGGGCCATGCCGGGGTTGCACCTTATCCAGATGAAACGTATTCCACTATTATTAGCGACGGCCGCGATCGTTATTTACGCCGGATGTTCTTCCGGCGATCTTACCAGTTGGACCCAGGTCGTTTTCCCGGCCGATAGCGTGAGCTACGCGCGGCAGGTCGCGCCCTATTTGTCGCTTGCTTCCTGCACCGCCTCGGGCTGCCACGATGGCTACACCAGCGGCGCGCCGGATTTGACTTCGTGGATCGCGGTTCGCTCGATCGATGTCCTTAACCCTTACGATACCAACGATTCGCAATTGGTGCGCGTGATGAAAGGGCTTACGCAGCACTCCGGGCCAATCCTGGCGAATGAAAATCAACGCGAAGGCATTACACGATGGGTCTGGGAAGGCGCCCAGAATAATTAAGTTTTGAAAATTAAGAATTAAGAATGGAAGGGTTGGAATCAAGGGGCCGAAAGAGGGTTTCTGTATAGTGGATTGAAATCCCCGCGCTCTTGTAGGACGCGTCCTGTTTGAACTGATAGAATTAGGAGAAAAAAGATGAGAATACGAGAACTGAGATTTGTGGCACTGGCGATAGCCAGCTTGACAATTACAAGCGCGGCTATGGCCCAACAATGGTCCGCCCAGCATTCCCGCTGGCATTCGGACGATTCCCGCATCTATTTCGACTACGGCGATCCCGTCATGGCGAGCGTCGTTGAGTCGCCGGATGGCCGCGCGGCGGATGTTCGCATTACCACCGCGAACTCGATGTTCTCCTATCTTCGCCTTGCGAATTCGAGGCTTGGATCGTATTTCGCCGTCCGTGACGTGACGATCGAAGTGGATGAGCAAGATTCCACCGAACCCGTTTTTACAAAGAATGTCGTCGATACGCTCTTTGCGAAGAGCTTCGAGGAAACGACCTCGAAGACCACCTGGCACGCGATGGACCAAACGATCGCGCTCCCTCCGCTCGATTCCGCGAAACAATATACCCTTCATGTCGAAGTACGCGATGACATCGACCGGCTGGCCATGCACCCGCAACCGTTCCCCTTGCGCGCGACCCATTTTGCGGAAGCGCCAACGTCCTCCGGCATCACCATTGGAGACATTGCGCTCGCCGATAGCATCCACGGCACGACCGCCTATACCAGCGCATTCGGCAATACTTATATGTTCAGCCGCAACGTAACGGGAAGCGTGTCCTTCAAGCTTGCCAAATCGCTCGGCGTGGACCCGATGGTCGATGTGACCGTCCGGCAGCTTACCAATCTTATCGATCCCGCCGATACAGGCGTGCGCTATCACGGCCCGCTCGATGTGAGCGACCTGCACCGGACTGCCGCGTTCGAATTCGCGAACACCGACAGCGCCATCCAATATAAGCTCGTCCCATCCAATGACTCGGAACTTTGGACGGCCATTTTCAACGTGCCCGGCGAAAAATTCCAGCAGGGCAAATACCGTTTTTCCATTCGCGTTCGAGCTACAGCCCCGGCATTCGCCCATACGGTGACCGCGCCGGCGCAAACCGCCGAACGCACCCAGTCCAACGAGTTCAATTTTGTCTGGCAGGATATGCCGCTCTCGCTCGAAGACCCGACGGACGCAATCGAACCGCTGGCCGTGCTCGCCACGCCCAAGCAAATTCAGGATATGAGTTCGGGATCGAAACAGGAGATGCGGACCAAACTCTACGCCTTCTGGAGCAAGCAGGACCCCTCCCCCGCGACCGCTTATAACGAGCGCATGGCCACATTCTACAAGCGCGTCGATTATGCCGATTTCAATTACGCGCAGGGAACTCTGCTCAACGGCGCCATGACCGACCGCGGAAGAGTCTATCTCCTCTATGGCCCACCGACAAATATCGATCGCGCCTTCATTCCCGGTGACGCCCCGACCGAGACCTGGACCTATTCCAATAACGTCCAGCGCACCTTCCACTTCGAAGAGCAAAGCGGGCAGAACTACCAGCTTACGGATATTACAGACCTCTCGGTCGCGGCGAAGAATTAAGCGGGCTTAGTTCGAAAACATAGATTTTATTCGGTGACCTTGGATCTCGCTATTTCCAGCGCCTTCATAGCTGGCGCGCGCTCGTTCACGAGATGGATGGCGAGGAAATCGCCTTCGTCGAAGGCCGATTCGATGACGCGAACGGTCATCGGCTGCTGGGCGATGCGGCCCGCGAGATAAAGCTGATACGGCATGTTACCACTCATTACGCCCGTAAATAATAAGGGAAACATCAGCGTGACAAGATCGATAAGTTCTTCATGGATCAAATCCTGGACGGATTTCAGGTTAGGCGCGGTCTCGAAGGCATCTTGCGCAAACGATGCGACGAAGGCAGGATCGTTTTGGGCGCGCTTTACGAGGCTGCTCTGCGAGCGGCTGATCTCTGAATCTCCGATTCGCGCCTCGATCGCTTCGCTAAAGGCATCGCGCGGATACACGCCATCGAGCACGTTGATATAATACCGGAGCGCGCGAAGCCCAATCCGGTAGCCCGAGCCTTCGTCCGAAAGCAGCGGGCCCCATCCTCCAATTCTTCTTGCAGGTCCGCCGGATGGTTGGTACAAAACCACCGAGCCGGTGCCAGCGATGAGCAGGATTCCCTCTTCGCCTTCGGCCAGCACCGTCTTTAACGTGAGCGTTGCATCGCTTTCGATATGGATCTTTGTGCCTGCGAATTCCGGAAGAGCGAGAATCGCATTCTTTAGAGCTTTCTGATCTTCCGGCTGGCTCATTCCGGAAAGGCCGATGGCCAATGTAGCGCAAACTTTAGTTTGCAGCCCCTCGGGGAGCGAATCGCAAACTAAAGTTTGCGCTACAATCTCCCATAGCTTCCGGGCCGATGCCGCAAAATCGCCGTCACGGACTTTTAGCGAAATTGAGAACTCGAAATAGCTCGGCTCTTCGTTATCAACCTGCACGAATAGCCGCGTGGTCGTTCCGCCGCCATCGATGCCAATGGAAATACAGTGCTGGGAACGCTTCCGTGCTGCCATCTGGCTTCGGAAATGCGCTACGGTTTATAGACGAGCCACGCGCGCGTGAGGTAATCGGTCATCGTGATCGCCAGCAGGAAAAAAAGCCAGATAAAGCCGACCGCGACCCACATCTTCGTCAGGCGCGAGGAATATTTCACGTGCATGAAGAACGTGATGACGAGCGCCGCCTTCGTGCCGGCGATGAGGAGCGCAACGACAATATTGAGATTGTGGAGGTTCACGAACGCTGCGGCGACCGTGAGGGCCGTCCCCGCCAGGAGCGCGAAGAACGTGTAGTAATACGTCTTCTTGGAAACGATGTGCTCGGACATACTTTCTTAGTGGATGAGTAAGGAGTAACGAGTAAGGAGTAACGAGGAAGGAGTAACGAGTAAGGAAGTGATTTCTTTCCCGTACTCTCGATACACCATGTTCGTTACCGTTGTTGGTTATTCGTTATTCGTTATTCGTTATTCGTTATTCGTTATTCGTTATTCGTTATTCGTTATTCGTTACTCGTTACTCGTTATTCGTTATTCGTTACTCGTTATGGATGCCGATCGACTAAATACAATAGCGCGAACAGGAAAATCCAAACAATATCGACGAAGTGCCAATAGAGTCCGGTCAGTTCGATATAGGAATGATATTCCCGCGAAAATTTTTTGCGCCATGCTTGCCATGCAAGCACGAACAGGATGCCGATGCCGATTATCATGTGCAGCGCATGGAAACCCGTCATAGCGAAGTAGAGCAGGAAAAACATGCGCACGTGCGCGCCGAACGACGGATTCCCGATTTGCTCCGGTATGGATCCACCCACGCCATAGTAGGGGCCGGATTCCGCGTAATTCGTTGTAACTTTAACGGGCATCCCCTGCTGCGTTATACCGGCGGGATGCGAGGCTTCCAGGCCAGTCAGCATCAGGAAGAGATCGCCCACATTATGCGGCCCGGCGGGCGCTTCGTGCGGCGGCCATTCATACGCGCCCGCGGGAAATACATGCTCGGCGAATTTATCGCTGTACTCGATATACTTGACCCGCAAAAACACCAGGCCGAGAAATATCGTAAGCAGCAGAAAAAGCGTGGTCTTTTTCGAATTGCCCGTTTGCGCGTGAAAGACGGCAAGCGCCATCGTAAGGCTGCTGCCAATCAACACTGCGGTATTGAATGTGCCCCACCAAATGCTCAATACATCGCTGCCGGCGGCGAAGGCCGAAAAATACATGTGGCGATAGACCGTGTAAGCCAGGAACATGCCGCCGAAAAACATGATTTCGGTAAGCAGGAACCACCACATGCCGAGCGTGCCCGCTTCGCGCTGCTGCTCCATGCTCTCGAAATGGTGCGCGAGATTCGGATGATGTTCCGCGTGAATCTCGACCCGCTCCGGTGCCGTTTCTGTTTCTATCGTTGCCACTTTTTTAAGTGCTGAAGTAAGTGCTGAGTGCTGAGTGCTAAGTGCTGAGTGCTGAGTGCTATTAAAGTCTTTTTCGTAATTCGTAATTCGTAATTAATCCTCGGTCCCATGGTCGGCGGAAACGGGTTGCGTCGGCTTGCCCGGATCACCGGGATAGCCGAGTACTTCCATCGACTCGATCGGCGCGAATTCATACGCTTCCCATGTGACGATGGGAGTCTCCAGGAAATTTTCCGTTGGCGGCGGCGAACTGGTGCGCCATTCGAGCCCCGGCGCGCCCCAGGGATTCGCCAGCGCGCGCTTGCCGTTCTTCAGCGACCAAATCAAATAAAAGATCGTAATCCCCAGGCCCAGCCCGAGTATGCTGGCCCCTGCGGTTGAAAGAACGTGCAGCAACTGGAACTCCGGTGGATACGAATCGTACCGGCGCGGCATTCCGAGATAGCCGAGAATAAATTGCGGAAAGAACGTAAGGTTGAACCCGGCGAATTGAATGATCATCGCGGCACGCGCCCAATATTCCGGGTACTGCCGACCCGTCATTTTACCCCACCACAGGTGTATCCCACCCAAGAATGCCAGGAGCGAGCCGCCGACCATGACATAATGGAAATGTGCGACTACGAAATAGGTGTCGTGGATATGTACGTCCAGACCCAGCGCTGCAACGAAAAGGCCCGTCATTCCACCGATTAGGAACAGCCCGATAAAGCCCAGACCATAGAGCATGGGTGTATCATAGGAGATCGAGCCTTTATAGAGCGTCGCCGTCCAGTTAAAAACCTTGATCGCGGAGGGAATCGCGACCGCATAACTTAAAATTGAAAATGCGATGCCGAGATACACCGATTGCGTCGAGACGAATAGATGGTGGCCCCACACTAAGAACCCAAAGATCGCGATTGCAAGCGTTGACAAAACGACGAACTTATAGCCAAAAAGATTTTTGTGCGATAAATTCGTGATAAGTTCCGATACCACTCCCATCGCTGGGAGCACCATAATATACACTGCGGGATGCGAATAGAACCAGAACATGTGCTGGAAGAGCACCGGATCGCCGCCCATCGCCGGGTCGAAGATGCCAACGTGCGTAACGCGCTCGATTGCCATCAGCGAAACCGTGATCGCAAGCACCGGCGTGGCAAGCATCATAACGAGCGCCGTCGCATAATGCGCCCATACAAAAAGCGGTAGCCGGAACCATGTCATGCCGGGAGCGCGCATCGTATGGACGGTCACAATAAAATTAATCCCGGTCAGAATCGAAGAGAATCCGGCGACGAACACCCCCAGCCCAGCAAGCAGCACATTCGAGTTGGAATAGCTGGTACTATACGGAGTGTAAAACGTCCAGCCGGTATCGATACCACCGGCGAAAATAGCGATTGAAAGGATGATCCCCGCTACCACGTAAAGATACCAACTGAGCAGGTTGATTTTCGGGAACGCGAGGTCCTTCGCGCCGATCATGATCGGCAGCAGAAAATTCCCGAGTATTGCCGGCACGGCGGGCACCAGGAACAGGAATACCATGATGACGCCGTGCGCCGTGAAAAGACGGTTATACGTATCGGGCGAGAAGACGCCGGTGGGAATGAGAAGGTTAATGCGGATCAGGAGCGCGAAAATCCCGCCGACGATAAAAAAGAACGAAACGGAAAGTAGATACAGGATCGCGATCCGTTTGTGGTCCTTCGTCAGCAGCCAGGACTTGAGACCATGGCCGTTGTTCAGGTAATTCAATTCCTGGCCGTTCGTGTGAACCGCTCCTAAATCCGCTGGGGTCGTTGTGGTCGAACTCATACTATTTATCGATGAGTAACGTGGTAACGAAAAACCCGAGTTTCACACTCGTTCTCGCCAAATCCTCGTTGCTGGTTATTCGCTGTTCCTCGTTGCTTTTTCTCCTCGCTGCTCATTTCCCGTTCCTTCGGCTCCTCAAAAATTGCTTGGAAACGCCGCTCGCGCCGTTATAAACGGCTTGCGGAACCGCAGGCGCGTTGCCCATCATAATCGGTGGCGGAGGAGCCGCGGCCGCGGGCGCCGCCGCACCCGGCTTCGCTGTGCCCGGCGTTGCCGTCGATGCTTGTGCCGGGCCGATCGACTTGATGTAGGCGATCAACTGCTGAATTTGGTCCTCGCTCACCTGCCCCTGGAAGGACGGCATGATCGGTTGGTATCCCGCAACAACCTTCGCCAGCGGCTTTAGGATCGACTCGCGAATGTAGCCATCGTCGGCAATAACTTTTTCGCCGTTGCTCATGAGCTGCGGCAGGCCATAAATTCCCTGCAGGCGCGGGCACGGAGTCCCTGTCGGATGATGACAGGAAACGCATCCAAAGGTTGTAAAGAGCGTCGCGCCCTGATCCGCCATGGAACCCTGCGCCGCGCCCCCGGCCAGCCACGCCTGGTAGTCCCGATCGTTCATCACCGTGACTGTTCCCACCATGCCGGAGTGGTTCGTTCCACAATATTGCGAGCAAAAGATTCGGAACGTCCCGGTTTCCGTCGGTTCGGCCCACACCGTGGAATAACGGTCCGCGCCGGGCACAATGTCTTCCTTCATGCGAAACGCGGGAATGAAAAAATCATGGATGACATCTTCCGTCGCCATGATGAAGCGAATTTTCCGGCCCACGGGAATATGCAGCTCATTAATTTCGCGCTGCCCTTCCGGATGCTGGAACTTCCACATCCACTGCTTCGCAACGACGTAAATGTCCATGCCGTCGTTCGGGACGGTATATTGCTCGAGATACAATTTCGCTCCCCAGGCGAACATGAACATCGAAATGATAAAGGGAATGATGGACCATGCGCTTTCTAAGACCATCGAACCGGCAATCGGGCGGGGTACTTCGGAATCGGAACGGCGGCGGTATTTTACGAAAAAATAGAGGATCGCGCCCGAGATGAGTACGGTGAAGAAAATCGTCGTCCCAACCAGAAAAAGATAAAGATGATCGACTTCGGGCGCAACGGTCGAAGCTTCGGGCGGCAGCATCCAGTTCACTAAGGACATGCCCAGCATTCGGGGAAACCCGAGCGCCAGACGCGCCGCATGTGGAAGCGCCGAAGGCAGCGTGTTATGTATAAAGGTTTCGAACATTCTCTCAGGCATTTCGTATCTGGACCGATCGCCCGCGATCGCTTCCGATGATCTCCGCGCTACGCAGCGACGCGGCTTTCTTTACGCGCCGGTGCAACCAATAAAACATGATGCCCATTGCAATAATCATGAGCGTGCCGCCGATCATCAGCGCTCGCGCGATCACGAACCCATATTTGCTCGTGGTCGGATCGTACTGGCAGCAAAAAAGCAGTATCTTATCCGCCAGCGTGCCGACCTTGCCGCCCGAAGCGTCCATCAAGCCGAACTTCAAATCGTTCGGCGCGAATTCCACGCCGTAAAAGTAGCGCGAAATCGTCCCTTGCGGAGTGAGCACCATAATGCCGGCCGCATGCGCGTATTGCTGATGTACCGAATCGTACGCATATTGAAAGCCGACTTCCTTCGTGAGCGTCTCGATCGTCGATTCCGGCGCCGTTAAAAAATGATACGCGCTGGCATGTTCTGTCTGGTGAAAATCTTCTAAGTAGGATTGTTTTTTCTTCGTCGCGAGCGCCGCGCCCTCGTTCGGATTGATGCTGACGGACACGACCTGAAAATCCTTGCCCGGGTCGAGCGAAAGCGGACTGAGTCCGCTAAAAACGCCGTTCATCACCACGGTGCAAAGGTGCGGGCAGCCATAGTAAGCCATCACGAGAATGACGGGCGTCGAGCCGAAGTACGTGCCGAGTGTCGTCGTGTTGCCGTTCTCATCGCGGACGGGCAAGGTCAGGTCCACCCGCGCGCCCAAATGCTGAATAAAATCGACATGCTGAACAATTTTGGGCAACCCCTCGGCGGCCGGCTCGCCCTGAATATCGCCCTTGAAAAATGGTGCCTCCTGCGCCATCGCGCTCGAGGTAAACAGCAACGTAACGAGCAACGAGTAACAAAGAACGAGCGGTGGCCGGCGCGCCTTCCGCTGGCCGCCGAAACTTATTTGAAAGTGTTGACTAATCTTCATCGTTCCTTGCTCCCTTCTTGCTATTCGTTACTGCTTTTCCACTGCCAGGTTCCCACCGGTTACGGTGTAGGTGCCGCCTGGAATCCGCTGGTCGCGGCGAACATACACGCGCCCCGCACTCGAAAAGCTTGGCATCCAGATCGTCCCATCGTCTTGCTCCGTCGCTCCCGGGCGTGTCGGAAATCCGCGCTGAAGCAAAATTTGCTTCGCCAGATCGATCGGAATATGTACCGTTCCCGCCGACTTATCGATATACCCGTAGGATTCGAGCACCTGCACGACGGAATCGCGATATTCCTCCCCTTCTTGCAGCGGGTGCATCGTTTCGCCTGGCGCAAGCTGCAAGCGCGGCTTCGGAGGGAGTTCTTCCGCCTTCGATTTTGGCAGGTGCGTTACGATGGCATTCTCGCGTTCGATGCGCGTATCGTTCGCCTTCATAATGACATAGGTAAGCAGCCATGTGAAAACCATCATCACGCCGAGCCACATCAAAAACTTATAGACCGGGCGCACGTTGATGTCGCCCTCTTCGTGCCGCGTTTCCGGATTCCGGATATCCGTCGTATCGAGTTCTTGCAATCGCTCGCGCTTCGGATCGTTCATGTGACTGTGCTGTCCTTTCATGGGCTAATGTACTCCCTTCGGGTGCAACGTGAGTTCAAGTTCCGGTTCCCCCAACGGGAGCATATTGCGCTTTTTGTATTCGCGTACGAAAAGGAAAAGGAAGAGTCCGGCGAAGCCGAGTGGCGCGGCAATGTCCGCCCAGCTAAAAAAGAATTCTTCGCGGTGCCAGTTCGGCTCGATGAGCCAGTAGAGATCGACAATACGCATTACGAAAAGCAAAATCGCTACGGGCATGAGCGTCTTCATGCTCCGTTTCAAATCGCGCGAAAGTAACAGCGCGAACGGCAAGATGAAATGAATGAAGATAACCATGTATGCCACAACGACCCATCCGCCTCGAATCCGCTGGTGATACCAGAGAATCTCTTCTGGCAAGTTACCGGCATACGTAATAATAAGCTGCGAAAAACAGAGATAGCCCCAAAGAAAATTAAGGGCAAAAAGAAGCTTGCCAAGATCGTGTAAGTGAACGGGCTTCAGGATGCTCACGAGCGGCTCCTCTTTCGAAAGAAGCGAAAGTATAATAATCGCAAAGGTCAGCGCCAGGATGCCCTGGCCAACGATAATGATAAAGCCATAAATCGTCGAGTACCACTCTGGCAGAAGTGACATGATCCAGTCGAGCGCGGCGAACGTCATGATGACGAAATGGAACAGGAACCCGCCGCCAGAAAAATTTTCGAGCTTACGGCTCCATTTGAAGCCCGGAGACTCGTCGAGATTTTTCGAATAGCGATTGAGGACGATGGAAACCGTGATCCAGAATGCGAAATAGAGAACCGTCCGGATAATCCAGAATGGTGAATTCAGCCATGCTGTTTTCTGGGAAATGGATTCGCTCGCTTTTACGATGACCGGATTCGTCCATGAATACATGTCCTTCATTCCAAAGAAAATTGGAATGAAGAGCACGGCAGCAATGGGGAAAATTCGTGAGGCCGCTTCATAAATCCGTCGTGTGATCACGCCCCAGGCACCCCCGGAAACGTACTGGAGCATTAGCAGCCCAAGGCTTCCGGCACAAAGCCCCACGAAGACCATATAGCCCAGGAAATAGCTATGGAAAAACTGCGTGGACGAAATCGCGAAGATCGAAATGATAAGCGCAAGGAAGCCGATCACGGCCGCAAAGAGGCCATTGCGCCCATAGCGGTCGATCGAAGCAGGTACCGGATAATTATTCGTGGTCAACGCTTTATTTCAATTTCGATTTATTTCAAATTCGATTTATTTCAAATTCGATAAGTCTGATTGTGGTATATCCGCCACGTTCGCATTCTGGCTCAGTTGCAGCGCCCGAATATAGGCAATGATCGCCCACCGTTCGTGCGGTGGGATTTGCATCGAGTAATCCGGCATCCGTCCAAAGCCGTTCGTGATGACATCGAAGAAATGGCCAAGCGGAGCGTTCCGAAGCCGGTCCTGATGATAACTCGGCGGCCCGACAAAACCACGGTTCACGACCATGCCCTGGCCATCGCCCAGCACGCCGTGGCATGGCGAACAATAGATATTGAATCGCTCCTGCCCTAAGTCCAGCACCTGGCGTGTGATCGGGAAGGGAAATTGGTTCACATCGGCGCCAGCTTTGGCATTGGTGTCCTTCGGCGATGTCGCGGCGGCATCCGCCGCGGTCATTTTTCCGGTGTATAATTCCGAATCTTGCCACAAATATCCACGCGCAAGGGTGCCCTCAACGAGCGGCCGCGAAGAATTGCTGTCTGCAAAAATCTCACTGCCGCGATACGGCAGGTACTTCGGCTGGTCCTGCATATCCTGCCGGCAGGAAACTAAGTTAAGAGTTAAGAGTGATGAGTTAAGAATAAGGAAAATCTTCCAGATTAATCCGCTACTCTTCACTCTTAACTCTTCGCTCTTAAACAATACTTTAGCCTTCGACACGCGTCACCTCCGTCGGATTCAAGCTATTGAGAAATTCGGTCACGGCGCCTTCGTCATATTTGGGGTCGCGCGCTTCGATGCAAAGGAAAAACCGGTCGTTCGTTGCAAGCGAAAAGCCCGGCACGTTAAAGACGGGATGATACGGCGCGGGCAGCCCGTTCATCACAAGCATTCCGATCGCGGCGGAAAGTCCGGCGATCAGAATGGTCGATTCAAAGGTCACGGGAATAAACATCGGCCATGGAATGAAGGGCCGGCCCGCGATATTGAGCGGGAACCATACTCCCGCCGCGCAAGAAGCCAGCGTGTAGCCGCCCGTGCCGCCGAGGATGCCGCCGATCAGGCAGGCGAGCGCCACTTTATTATGCTTGCGCTGAAATCCCACCGCCTCGGAAACTTCCTCGATCGGAAAGGGCGTGTAGGCATCCATGACGCGGTAGCCCGCGTCGCGCGCTTTTTGCGCGGCAAGCATGATGGCGGTCGGCGAATCGAACTCTGCCATCACGCCGTAGATCGGATATTCCTTTTTGTGCTTCATGCGGAAACGACCTCCTCTTCAAACGATCCCTGCTCGGGATGCCCCGCGGGCCGAGCCGCCGGCAGCAGCATTTTCAGTTCATACATCGGAATCATGGGCATAGTGCGCATGAAGAGCAGCATCATCACCAGGAAGAATCCCAGTGTGCCGGCAAAGGTCAACATATCGAAAATCGTTGGCTTGAAATAGCCCCACGAGCTTGGAAGGAAATCGCGCGTAAGGCTGACGGCGATGATCTCGAAGCGTTCGAGCCACATGCCAATGTTCACCACGATGGAGATGACAAAGAGGACGATCGTATTATTCCGAATCTTCCGCCACCACAAAAATTGTGGTGTGATGACGTTGCAGAGAATTAGTATCCAGTAAAACGTCGCGTATGGTCCGAACATCCGGTTCATCATCATGAAATGCTCGTACTTGTTCCCAGCATAGACGAGACCGAAAAACGCTTCGAAGCAGTAGCTGTAACTGACGATGAGGCCGGTGGCGAGCATCACCTTTCCCATGTTATCGATGTGGCGCTGGGTAATAAAATCCTTGAGATTGAAGAGCCGGCGCGCGGGAATTACCAGCGTGAGCACTAACGCGAACCCAGAATAGACCGCGCCGGCCACGAAATAGGGGGGGAAAATGGTCGAATGCCAGCCCGGCACAATGCCGACGGCGAAATCCATACTTACGACCGAGTGAACGGAAAGAACGAGCGGCGTGCAAAGCCCAGCGAGCAGAAGATAGGCCGTTTCATACCGGCTCCAATGCCGTGTCGAACCGCGCCAGCCTAAGGAAAGAAATCCATAGACTTTTTGAAGGAGCGGCTTGCGCGTGCGGTCCCGAAGTGTGCCTAAATCGGGAACCATCCCGATATACCAATAGACCAGCGACAGCGTAAAGTAGGTCGAGACTGCGAATACGTCCCAGACGAGCGGGCTCTTGAATTGAGGCCACACGCCCATCGTATTCGGCAGCGGGAAGAGCCAGTATGCCAGCCACGGACGGCCCGTATGAAAGATCGGGAACATACCGGCGCACATGACAGCGAAAATCGTCATCGCTTCCGAGAACCGGTTGATCGAATTACGCCATTCCTGCTTGAGCAGGAATAGAATTGCGGAGATAAGCGTCCCGGCGTGTCCAATTCCGATCCACCAAACGAAATTCGTGATGTCCCACGCCCAGCCGGTCGGTTGGTTGTTGCCCCAAATACCGATGCCCTTGAAGACGAGTACCGTAAGTGCGAACAGCAGCCCCACAGCAAAGCAGGAGCCAACGAGCATCGCGCCAAACCACCAGCGCGGCGTGTTCATTTCGAGCACGATATTCGATATCTTCTCGGTAATCGAGTCGAAGGTATGCCCCGGCTCGATGATCGGCACGAACGAGGGATCCCGATAACCCTTCTCGACGGGCGGAGCCACTCTCAATTCGGTTTCCTGAAACGCGCTCATACGGTCTCGGCCTCCTTGTTCAATCGCGGATCGATGATCCGTTTAATCTCCGGATTCGGGTTGCGTACCACGCCGAGATAGGTCGTGCGCGGATGCGTATTCAAATCGCCCAGCAGCGCATAATTTCGAGTATCCGTTTTTAGGCGCGTCACGCGGCTGTTCGGATCGTTAATATCGCCGAAGACGATGGCGTCCGTCGGGCAGGCCGATTCGCATGCGGTGATTATATCCCCATCGCGAACACGCCGATTTTCTTTCTCCGACTGGATTTTCGCATCCTGAATACGCTGAACGCAATAGGTGCATTTTTCCATGACGCCGCGCGAGCGTACCGTTACTTCCGGATTGCGCGCCATCTTGAATTGCGGTGTGGTCCAGTCCTGAAACAAAAGGAAGTTAAAGCGGCGAACTTTATAGGGGCAGTTGTTCGAGCAATATCGCGTGCCCACACAGCGATTGTAGGTCATATCGTTGAGACCTTCGGCAGAGTGTGTCGTCGCATCGACGGGGCACACGAGCTCGCATGGCGCTTCCTCGCACTGCTGGCATGGCACCGGCTGGAAATAGGTCTCCGGATCCTCCGCCGCGCCCGTGTAATAGCGATCGACGCGAATCCAATGCATCTGCCGATGCCGTAACACCTGCTGCTTGCCGACGACCGGAATATTATTCTCCGCCACACACGCGACCATGCAAGCATTGCAGCCAATGCAGGAATTGAGGTCGATCGTCATCCCCCACGCATATCCCTTGTATTCATAGCGCGGGAAAAAGCCATCGTCCTTCGACGGTTCTTCGAGCCAGGGATGTCCGCGATCCTCATGCACGTAATTTAAATCCTTTTTATAGTCCGGGAAATCAATCGCCCGAACAGGATCGCGGTCCTCCATCGTGAATTGAACTTGCGTCGCAGCGAGGGGATAGGTCTGGCCCTTTTTGGAGACTTTCGCGCCGGTGGCGAACCAATAGTTTTTGGTCGTCCGAACGTGGCCCGCATTAAAGCCCAGCCCATTCCCAACATGACCGGCGCGCTCGCGTCCGTAGCCTAAGTAAAGGGTGATGGTATCGTCCGGCTGGCCGGGTGCAATCCAGATCGGAGCATTCACGCTCAAGCCGTCCACTTCGATGTGAACTACATCTGCATCGTATTGAGCACCCTCGAACTGAAGCGGAGCGTGCAAATGCAGCTTTTTGGCCGTAGCTCTGCTAATGAGCGCGGCATTGTCCCACGTGAGCGTCGAGATCGGTTTCGGCATCTCCTGCAGCCACCCGTTATTGGCATAGCGGCCATCGAAAATGGTTTGGTCGGGCCGGAAGACAATATCGAAACCCTCTCCCGCTTGTAGCGCCGGAAGCATCGTGGGCGACGCCGTCCCTTCGGTTCCCGACGTTGCGCCAACGGATACCGGCGAGGACGCGGGTGCTACCGAAGTATTCTGTATTATTCCATCGTTCAACGCGCGCCGCCAAGCTTTTTCCGCGTCCCCGCCTTTTGCGCCGCCGGTCCAATAATTGTTAACGATTTGGTAGGCGGAAAGGCTCGGATTTTTCGTGAGCGTCGTGAGCACTTCGGAGGCGGTCTTACCCTGATAGAGTGGCGCAATCAGCGGTTGGACGATCGAGGCTGTGCCGTCGTGAGCTTTGGCATCGTCCCACGATTCCAGAAAATGCGCTGCGGGAACGTGCCAGTGCGAATACACGGCCGTTTCATCATAGAACAGGCCGTGATGCACGATGAACGGCACCTTCTTCATCGCTATTTCAAAGTTGAGATCGGCTGGAGCAGAATACACCGGATTCACTCCGCCTAAAATAATAAGGCTGCTGACCTTACCCGCCGACATATCCTGAGCAAGTTCGGTGATCGAAGCAAGATGATCGACCGGGCTGGCTTCGACGGGCGCGGAATAAAACACGGTCTTCCCGATATTTCCGAGCGCGTCATTCATCTTATTGGCCAACGCATGAACATACGGCGATTGCCACTCGCCGGCAATCACGATGGAGCGGCCCTTCGTGGCGAGCAAGTCCTTCGCGATGGCGTTCACAAATTCCTGCTGCCGAGACGCGAGTTGGGTGTCGGGAGCTGCGCCCGCCACGCCCATCGCAGCGGCCAGCGCGCCGACAAAGCCCTCGAATTGCGACGGCCGGATACCGAGGCGGTTATCCGCGTTTGCGCCGGTCCCCGAGATTGTCGTCTCGACGACATACAGCCGGCTCATGTCCGTACTTGAAGAACTAACTTTGCGCTTCTCCGCCCAATCGCGCGCATAACGGACGCTCGTTCCCGCGCCCATCATAAAATCGCTGTCGAGGGAAAGCACCCGGTCCGCTTTATCGAAGCGGTATTGAACATTCGTGGGACCCATCGCAGTAAATTGCCCATTACCGCGTGCTGGCTCGAACTGATGCCACTTGGCCTGCGGGTTCTCCGCAAGGATCCCCTGCATCATCGCTATGAACGATGGCGAAGTGGTGGATTCGGTCAGGAAACGGAAGCCCTCGCCCTTGCTCGATTGCATAAGCGAAGCCTGACCGGCCATTTCGGTCATGAAGTCGTCCCAGACTTTGATGTCGCCCAAATGCTTGATCGACTGCGATCGGTCGGGATCGTAAAGCTGGAGGATTTCCGCCTGCGCAAAAATATCGGTCGCACCTAAACTTGCCGGATGATCGGGATTGCCTTCGACTTTCGTCGGACGACCCTCGTTGCTACGCACCAGCAGGCCCATCGCGCCGCCGGAACGCGGCATTGCCGTTGCAAAGTAAAGCGCTTTGCCGGGGATGATCTCTTCCGGCTGGGTGATATATGGCAGAATATCTTCCTTCGGCTGCACGGTGCATGCCGCCAACCCCGCCAGCCCGAGCGAAGCCCCCATCAGCTTCATAAACGAACGGCGGCTCACCGGATCGATCAACACTTCCATCTGCGAGGGATATTCGCGTTTGACGTAAGCATCGAATTCCGCCGAATCGGCTAGCTCGTCGAGCGATTGCCAGTATTTTCTGGGCAATGACGAATGATGAATGATGAATGATGAAGATTTCTCTTCGCCATTCAGCACCGGCAAATCAAAATTGATTTGTCCGTTCATTCCTTTGCTTTCATCATTCATCATTCTACATTCATCATTGAATTACCGATGACAGGTCGAGCAGCTCGTTAGTACATCCTCGCCCAGCACGTGATATTCCTTCTTCAATTTCAGTCCTACTTCCTCTTGATTCGCAGGCGGCACATAGGCCATGTTAAACACCTGGCTCCGTGGCCGAAGATACCGCTCCGGCGCGCGATGGCACTGGATGCACCATTCCATTTCGAGCGACGAAACTTGCGTCACGAGCGGCATCTGATCGACCCGGCCATGGCACGTCGCGCAGCCGACGCCTTTGGCGATGTGGATCGAGTGATTGAAATAAACGTAATCCGGAAGATCATAGACGCGCGTCCAGTGGATCGGAATGCCGGTCTTCCAGCTATTGCGCACCGGCTCCAGGTATTTCGTCGTCGAGAATAGCTGCGAGTGGCAGTTCATGCAGGTCTTGATCGGCGGCATTCCGGCGGAAGAACCGCTCTCGACGGACGTGTGGCAATAGCGGCAGTCGATGCCATCATCGCCGACGTGGTGCTTGTGGCTGAATTGAACGGGCTGTAGCTTGACGGTATTCTCCTGGCTCCAATACGAAGACCGGGGCAATCCAATAAAAATATAATAGATCGCGAGCACCGAGAGCGCGCCGGATCCGATGATCGACGCTCGCGCAATCGAATTCGTGCTCTTATTAAAAATTTGCCCCATCAGGAAAAATAGACGTGAGGTGCCCTCAGCTCATACATGGAAAAAGGTCGAGACCCGGCAATTATGAATTACGAATTACCACTTACGAATGGATGGGTTTTGGTGCGCAAAAATCGCGCTCTCGCGCCCTTCCGGATTCGTAATTCGTAATTCGTAATTCGTAATTGCCCGAATCTTTACTTACAAAAATAATAAAAAAATGGAGGGCGCGAAGAAAAATCGTAATTTTGTTGTTGTAGCGAGATGTAGCGCAAACTTTAGTTTGCGATCCCCGACGGGGCCGCAAACTAAAGTTTGCGCTACATTCGTTACTCATCACGTATGACAAACCTAAAGCTCCTTTCTACCTATCAAACCGAATTCGAGGCCGAACTCGTCCGTGGCAAACTCGAACGCGAAGGCATCGAAGCGATGATCGAATCGCAGGACCGCTCGAACATGATCCCCTCGCTCGATTACGCCGGCGGCGTCCATCTCTACGTCGAACCGGAAGACTTGGAACGCGCGAAAGAAATCATCAATAGCCCCGATGATGATTTGATGGACGATATGGAAGAAGCGTGATGTGCGGTAAGTGTGGGCCGAAATGTTATTTCGGCCCCATGGAGCGAAATAACATTTCGCTCCACACACCAGACAATGCCGGTATGATGCTGAATGAGTTGAAGGGGCAAGCGGAATAATCACCGCATCCGGTACATTCGTTTCGCTACCGCGATTTGCGAGGCATGCCAGGCATCGTGGCGAACGATCATGCGGACAAGATACGCGACCGTGTCATAATCGAAGACTTCGTCATCGAGCCGATCTTCCGGAACGGAAGCGATTGCGCTTTGCAACTCCGCGCGATAGCGTTTCAAATTCGAAATCGCTTCTGCAAGCGAATTTGCTTCGGGCACGGGCATTTCCTCCCGTTCCTTCGGCCGCTGCTCGATGGTTCCCGCGTAGTGCCGGTAACAATGAGCGAGATGGACCAAATGCCACAAGATCGTTCCAGCCGGCGGATAACCTTCTTCGCGTTCGACCTCGGAATAAATCGGGTGCTGGTATGCGGCCGCTTCTTCCGTGATTCCATTCAATACCGACTCGAGCGATTCCCATTTGTAGCCCCAGGCATCGTCGAAAGCGGCGAGGATTTCTTCTTTGCGGGTCATGGGAGATAGAACAATAGGTTACCCCTACTTCATCCCGCCCACGACCGCGCCGAGCGATTTCCGGATCGCGAACCAGAGAAATTGAAAGAACTCCTGTGGCGGTTGCCGCGTCAGCGACGTCACGCCGACTTTCGGCGGGCCGCCATCTTCGTCCGGATTATCATGGCGAAGAATCAAGAGATTGGCAAGAACTGTCTTCACGCCTTCCATGATATCCGGCGGATCGTTCGGGTCCGGCGGCAGCACTTTCAGCTTAAAGTTGTCATAGAGTGGCAGGACGGTCGTGTTTGCGACCCCATTGCTAATGTTAACTTTTATATCCGCATGATGAAACTGGCCGCTCGTGACTTGCACCCGTTCCGCGTTGACCAGATATTGATTGAGTTGCTTTATATCGAACGGCCCGACCGTGCCATTGACCGAAAGGTCAAGGGTAGAATCGTGCAGCGGATAAATCATCGTCACATGCGTCGGAGCCTGGCCGATGAACGTTGCACTCATATCGAACGTCGTCGGCGTATCGATGAGCGGGCTTGCGGAGTCGAACGTGATGGGCGCGGCATCGAGGCTCACGTGCTGGAATGAGAAATCGCCTGGCGGCGCGCCATTTATCGTGTGCTCTCGAATCTTGATGCTCCCATCTTTTATTACAATAGCATCAACCGTAATCGGTAAATTCATCGACCGGACGATCGTATTCGGCATGACTGCCGGCCTGGGGTTCGGATCTTCCGGCACGCGCTTGTCTTTGTAATAATCGACCCAAAGGCTCGGCGAAACGAATTTTTTCACGACAAGTCCGCCACCGTTTATCATGCGGCGCGCATCGATGTCGATGATTTGCACATCCGCGAGACGGAAATCGGTGCGGCCACGCGCATATTTATGGAGCGCCGCAAATTCATCCTCGGAATATTTCGGTTCATAATTGAGACTGTCCATGGTGATGAGCGAATCGGCAAGATTCGCATTCAAATTCCGAATTTCTCCGGTATAAAATCCATCGAGCGGCGCATACGTAAAGCTCGGCATCGCGCAGACCACCTGATGGTAGGCAAGGCGCGGGCGCTTCCCCTTCGGCGGCAAAAACCGGAAACCCGTGACATCGAGCTTCGTCACCGTACTTTTTAGAATGGGAGAAAATCCGCTGGGAACCGTATCGCGCTCGCGGAATACCACGGTTCCATTGGGCAAACTCACGTGGCCGATAGAAATAAGTTCCGCCCATCCCGCCTTCGACTTTTGGGCCGGCGGGTCCGACGCCGGTGCCGGTTGAGAGGTCGTATCGAGCGAGCGAGCGATCGCCCACGAGTGCGCTCTCAATGTGGCGAGCGCAATGCGTTTGTTATCGAGTAGCCCCGCAAAGTCTATTCCCGAAAGGTCCAAATTGTGGAATTGGTATGCCGTGGTATTGATCCACGGTTCGAAGGAAGACCGCGATAAATATTCGGCAGTGCCGGCGGAAACCGAACGTCTGCTCAGCCGCGATTGGGCGTTACGTAGATTGACAATATTCAGCTTCCCTTTATCCGTATACTGGAACCGTGATGCCTTCACATCGATGTTCTTCGAAAAGAAGAGCGACTTACTCGCCGCGTTGCTGGAGTCGAGATTGAATCCAACAGCATCGATACTCGCGCCATCGGCAAGAATTGTTGGCGAGGCAACGCGCACGGAGCCATCGGTAAGGTCAATTCGACCAATGCGAATGTCCATGCCAATGGATTTCGCAACCTCCTGCTGCGCGGCCCATATCGTGTTCGCGGTTTTTTTCGACTTCTTCGAACTCGAAGCGGAAGGCAACTCGGAAATTTTCCATGCGCGAGCGCTAAGCGAATTCGCCAGAATCGCGGAACCGGAAACAAGGCTATCGAAGCCAATGCCATCGATTCTCAGATCGCTCAGTTGCATCGGAGATTTTCCTTTTCGAATGCCGGAGGGATAATAGATAGCAGTTCCCACTGTTACGAGCGAGTCCTGAATATTTCCGGAGAAATTCTTCACTTCGGCAACCGCAGCTTTCGCGGTATAACGTGCATCGCTTGCCGCGATAGCCAAAGCCTGCGCGAAACCGGGTTGCTGCGCTGGCGCACCCGTATCGAAATCGAACTTTATCGCGCTGACACCAAGACCCTGTGCATCGAACACAGTCGCTTGCGGCAGGTGAACATCGATCGCGCCACCGGCAAGCGTAAGACTATCTATTTTAACTGGGAACGATACGGAGCGGGCCAGTTGGTCTTGCCACGCCACTGTACTGGGTGGCGGGTGCGTGGTATCGCTTTTCGTTGGAATCGTGGCTCCCCACGTTCGCGTCGTGAGCGAACGAATCGTTAATCCCTTCCCGCCGGCTAATTGTACAAAGCCAATTCCCGCGCTACGAACCCCGGACACATGAAACGCCGTGGGGCTTGTTCCACTCGCATACGCGAGCGTATCGACAGCCAGAAGCGAATCCACACTCGTAACGTGCAGAGCCCTGACAAAATAATGCGCGCTGGAATCCGAATATTGAATCCAGGGAACGTTAAGATCGAAATGCTTCGCCGCAAGATGGAGCGGAGCGCTGGATTTCGAATCGTAATTCAAATCCTGAAGATTGAACGTGAATACTCCGGAAAGAATATCCGAAACATGATCTTGCCCATAAATCAGGAAATTCGGAATGAATACACTATCGAATGAGATCGAAATGTTCGAAATCGGGCTGGGTGCCGGAGCCACGTATGGCGGCAGTAATTTCCAATGTGCTTCCCCCTGCGAAATACTGCAAAAATGTGCTTGCGGCTGATAGGTTCGCAAACCAGAAAAGATGATCGGCTTTCCGAAAATAATTTCCCACCAGCTAATTCCCGTCACGCGAGTTGACGCGATGCCCATATCCTTGAGCGTCGTCCCGCTCTCATCGGCCCGGTAGGCAATCCGCTTTACATCGCTGCCCGTCGCGGTGAGCACCCCGCGATGATACTCGAAGCTCGTAAAGCTCAACTGGTACTCGCCATGCGTCGCTTGCGCAACGTCCTCGATCAATTTTTCGCGAGCGATATTGCTGAGTATCCCATCGAAGAAAAACACGACGAACACCCACAGCGCGACCACCAGGATCATTACAATCCAAGCGAGTGTGTTCCGGCGTGGCTGGGTCTCGGTTGTAGTGACGGTGGTTTCCATGATGGATGGCTTCTTTGCCATACGCTCATTTCATGCCATCGCACTTCTAAGCGACACCTTAAACGATACTCATTTTTTAAACAGATGAGCTTACTCGAATCGAAGACCGTTAATCTTCTTCTTCGACTATCGTTTCCTCGGTGATCTCTCGCCTCGGTTCTACTTTGGTCTCAGTTGTTGTGGTGGTCTTGGTTTCCTTGTATGACCGATCATCCACCGGCGTAGGGTTTTTTACTTCGGTCTTCGTTTCGCGCGTTACTGTTTTTTCCGTTGGCATATTGGTATTAGTGTGTTGTTAATGCTAATCGGTATTACTCTTTTTATGCCACCGAGAAGTCTTCGCGTCCCAGGAATCCGCGATGGACTTATTCCCGTCCTGGTCATGCCGATAACGGTGCCCGATTTTGAGCTATTCGCTGAGTACTATCAACCTTTGCGGCATGAGAGGATGTTAAGCAAAGACCATGACAGAGCCGCAGGTAATGATTCTCGATTCCCTCGTCACAAGTCCCGTGACCGCGTTCAGCCAGTTTGGCAACGGGCCACTCACCGCAATAACGGCGGATAACCATCTCTATGTGTTAAACGGCGAGCGATTCTCACCGCTTTCTTCGCCAGATTCCATGCGCATTACCGCGGCCGCATTCCGTTCGCCGAACGAGGGCATGGCCATCGGAACCACGACGAGCAAGCCCGGCACTGGCGGCGGCGGAAGTTTTACCCTCGCCTGGATCATCCTAGGATTGCTAATCGTCTTTCTCGGCGGATTAGTATGGTCCATTATCCATACCATTCGCCGCAAGCAGTGGAAAATTCTTTCGGCTATCGGGCTTAGTATTGTCGCAATCGTCGTGTTCTTCCTGCACTTCGTTAGTTTCGGAAATTCCTCGACACAATTCACCTTCGATCCCGGAACGCATTATGTTGGCGAAACCGGTCAGCCCAGCAGCCTCGTGGCATTAACAACGGATGCTGGCGCACACTGGCGCCGCTTCTCGCTCGGAACGAATTTCTATCTTACCGCTTGCGCGCCTGTCGATTCCGCCTATCTTATCACGACTTACGCAAGTCCAGACCATCTCGATGGCGATCTTTGGAAAGTGCCCATTGACTCCGCGAACCATCCCGGGCTTTTCTCACCCGGACGCGCACTCTGGGGTATCGCCGAATCCGATTCCACCGTCTTCGCCTATGGCACGGACATTAGCGTGTGGCACACCGGCAATCCCTGGCAAAGCGTTCGCGGCGAGGTCTTTCGCACCAATCTGCGCTTAGACACCGTGAACGTGCTGGAATTAGCTTCGAACGGCGGCATTATTTCGCTGAGCGCCGAAGACAGCGCAAATTTCTGGGCCGTCACGCGAAATCATATCCTCAAAAAATATTCGAATGCAAGCGTATCCACCGTGCCGTTCGTCGCCGGAAGTTTGCCAATGAAGGTTGCGGCCGTTTCATCGAACGATATTGCCGTGCTGGACAGCCTCGGACATATCTTCCTTTCGCGCGACGATGGCACTTCGTGGCAATCGCTCTCGTTACCGGATTCTACACAGGCCTCGGCAATGATTGGCATGGCGGGAACGCTTTACGCCGCAGACGACCGTGGAAAGGTCTTTCGAATTGCACTGGAATAGAGAGGAACCGCAAGCTCCGCATAGGCCCGGCAAACGGGCCTGACGGCGCGCGCTTTCTAACTTTTAAGTGACCAGCCTACTTCCCGTCCCACGCATCCGCAGCCGACTTCCCGCCGTTTTTGTAGACACCGGAAACGCTGCCCGAAACACTTCCGCCCTCGTGCTCGATCACAATCTTGCAAAGCATCGTCATAAGCTTGGGGCTTGCCTTATCGACCTCCTTCGTGATCGTTAACAGCCCATGCTGACGCCGGTGAGTCACTGCGCCATGTACCGCATCGCTGGCCGGTTCCTGGACTTGATACGTCCACTCGATTTTCTGGAATGTCAAATGAATTGATTCCGCCGGGCGATCTTCGCCACTCGATGTCGAAGTGCGATCCGCGCTCCCGCCGGTAGGTGAGCTGATACCTCGCCCCACGCCCCAGGAAACCGAATACGTCCCCGCAGCAAGCGAAGGCGTTTGGTACGTCCCATCGTGATTGATCTTGACTTGCGTCATTTTGCCATCCGAGGCCTTAAACCATAAGTACGCATCGACCGCCGCCATGGCTTTCGATGCAAAACCGAATGCGACGAGCGCGATCACGCTCATCATTCCGATGCGAATGCTTTTAGATGATTTCATAGTAGTTTGGGAATTATTGAAAAAGACAATGGACGAGGTTCACACGCCTCTTCCTTCCTCAAAGAAGAGATTCGACGGAAGTAAAGTTTCCCTGAGAAGCAGCCGCAATTTATGGAATCGTGACCGCGACGACGTTCGAGCGCGGGTCAGGACTGATGAAACTCGAAGCTGCAGTCAAGCAACGCTTGACTGCACACATCGAATCCTCTTTATTTCTCCACCGCCATTTCATTCATCTCCGGCGTGAACTCCCGTTTGCAGTTCGGGCATTTCAGGAATTCGCCGCGGTCACGCGTCCATTTCGTGGCGAGCCAGTTGTTGTTGCAGACCGGGCACGGCTTATTCACCGGCTTGTCGTTGGATAGGAAATCGCAGTCGGGATAGCGGGAGCATCCCCAGAATTTCCGCTTGCCTTTGCCGCCGCGCCGCTCGCCAATGTCGCCCACGAGGCACTTCGGGCATTTAATTCCCGTCGGCATTTGACGGGTGTACTTGCATTTCGGATAGCGGCTGCATCCGATAAATTTTCCGTATCGGCTAGATCGGATAAGCAATTCTCCAACTTCGCCATCGTTTCGCTGGATACATTCGGGGCACGCCTCGCCGGTTTTTTCCGGCGCTGCTTTGCCCTCGTTCTTGAGTGAAGTCTTTTTGCCGCAGTCCGGGCAATCGAGATACATGCCGAACCATCCGGATTTCACCTCCGTATTTTTCGATCCGCAATTCGGGCACGGGCGCACGGGCATGTCTTCGGCAAGCCGTTCTTCGACTTGCGCCAGTACGTCCTTGAACGGAATATAAAAATCGGTCATCACCGATTCGTAAGTGCGTTCTTTTGCGGCGATGGTGTCGAGTTCCTCTTCCATCCGCGCCGTAAAATCGACATTGAAAATTTCCGGGAAGGATTTTACGAGAATCCGGTTCACTTCGAGGCCGAGCGTCGTTGGAAAAAGCCGCCGCTCTTCCTGCTCGACGTAACCGCGCTCCTGCACGGTTCCCACAATCGAAGCGTATGTCGAAGGCCGCCCAATTCCAAGCGATTCAAGTTCTTTCACGAGCGTGCTTTCGGAAAATCGCGGCGGCGGCTTCGTGGAACTATCCGTAAGATCGACATGCTCGATATTGGCTGGATGACCTTCCACGATACCGTTGGGCAGTCGCTTGCCTTCGTCCTCCTGGCTCTTCTCGCGCGTCTCCTCGGCATCGTCTTGAAGCTGCATATACCCATCGAACTTCACCACCGAGCCGCTCGCGCGGAACTTATATTGGCTGCCTTCCTTCTCGCGCGATTCGATTTCAACCGTCGTTTGGTCAAGCAACGCCGGAGCCATTTGGCTCGCGATAAACCGCTTCCAAATCAACTCGTATAGCGCATAGAGATTTTTATCTTCGGCTTCCAAATATTTTCGAACGCTTTTCGGATCCTGCATCGCCGAGGTCGGGCGAATCGCTTCGTGCGCCTCCTGCGCGTTCTTGCCTTGCTTCGTCTTCCGTTCCGGGCCGACATAGCTCGGCGCGAAATTCTTTGTGATGTAAGACACCGCTTCATCCCGCGCTTCCTGCGAAATGCGCGTCGAATCGGTGCGCATGTAGGTGATGAGACCCGTCAGCTCATCGCCAAGCTGAACACCCTCGTAAAGCCGCTGCGCCAGGCCCATCGTCTTGCGTGGATTGAAGCGGAGCTTGCTCGATGCCGCTGCCTGGAGCGAACTCGTGATAAACGGCTGCGGCGGATTCTTCTTTACTTCCCGCTTCGTGAGCGAGGCAATCCGGTAGGTCTTCGACCGGGCATCGCTTGCATAGCCGCGCGCAATCTTTTCATCGCTTATGAAATTCACGCGATCCAAATCCGACAAATCCTGCGCGCTGCCTTCGGGATTCCGAATTTCCGTCCCATCCACCGAAATGAGCCGCGAATGGATTGGGAACTCAGTCGATTCCGTAGAAAAATCGGCCCAGAGATTCCAATAGGCGATCGGCTGAAACCGAGTGATCGCCGCCTCGCGCTCGCAAATCAGCCGTAGTGCGACGGATTGTACCCTGCCTGCCGATAGCGCCTCGGAGGTCTTGCCCACGAATGCTTTCCAAAGAATCGGCGAGACCTGATAGCCGATGATCCGGTCCATCACGCGGCGCGCCTGCTGCGCGTCGAAGAGCGCCACATCGACTTCGCGCGGGTGCAGCATCGCCTCCGTAATGCCGCTCTTCGTGATCTCCGAAAAAAGTACGCGCTTGATCGGCTTCTTGCCTCCCTCGCCATTGACGATGCCGGCAAGGTGGTAGGCAATGGCCTCGCCCTCCCGGTCCGGGTCGGTCGCGAGGAAGATTTCTTTAGATTTCGCCGCCAGCGATTTCAGCTTGTCAATGATCTCCTTTTTGCCCTTAATCGTCATATACGTGGGTAAAAAGCCATTATCGACATCGACGCCGAGCTTCGATTTTGGCAAGTCTTTCACGTGCCCGACCGAGGCCTCGACGATGTAATTCGGCCCCAGATATTTATTGATGGTCTTCGCCTTTGCGGGCGATTCTACGATAACGAGTGATTTAGCCAATACCTTTTCCTTATGATAAATAGCGCAGCATTAAGTGCCGGGCAACACCATACTAACAAGAGAGAATTCCGGGAGTACCTTTCTCTGCACTTGGGTTAGCCGCCTAAAAGCGTTATTTTCCCCAATTATGAATTTTGCCGGGATACGGGCAATGACTTACCCATTACATTTTCGGATTTAGCGTATAAATAGCACCGGAAACGATTTATCAAATTCCCCGCCGCTACCGCGATACCAACCCCGAAGCGTATCCCCCGCGTGAAATAGATGGAAGTGGTCATTTTGGAAGAAAATAGAATCGCCTGAATAAACCGGAGCATCCGTAGCCGTCGGTCCCATTTGAGTCCCCGAATCCAGCATTATTAGGCTACAAGAATCCCCATTTGGACTAAAGTTTAACGTGAAAATGTCCCCAACAAAATCGGAGTCAGTGGAATACCACGTCGTATCTCGCTGAGTCCAGAGGCCCGCAAGATTCGAATGAGTCTCGCGGCGCGAACATCCAGCCAGCGTGAAGAGAATCAGAAGCAATGTGAGTGTTTTCATGGGTACAAAGATACGACAAATTTATCGGCGTTTTTTCTTCTCCCTTTGAAGCTGAGGAAAGGAATCTCGATAATATCCCGCTTCTTTGAAAAGCGACCATATTATAGGTTCGTCGTCTCCACTTAATTGAATTGCCGCACGCACCAAGCTTTTATCGTACTGAAAATATGAGGTATGAATTTCGAATGTCTCCCCCGGTTCAAGTTTCTTTGAAAACTTATACGCGGGCGGTATTATGTAGATATGCTCCCCGGTCTTATCTTCGAACCAATAATCTATAATTTCTTGCGGCTCCGTTCCGTTTGTTGTCTCTATTGTAACGGGAACATATAAATCATTCTTTGCGGAATTTTCGTCAAAATGCCCTACGTCAATATGGAAATCAATTTTTAAGATTTTTTTCTTTTGTTCAATTAATACATTCACCTCTGTCGTAATATCTGGAGCCTGAGTATCCCTGAGTCTGTCTTTAACAACTTCGAAGGCCCACTGGAATTGCGTTATAGGTGGCCTTGCATCGCCAACTTCGTTGCTGAGGCGATCAAAAACGTCTAACGCCCTCTGGAAATCTTCTTCCGTGTATTTATAGCCCTCATTTGCGTCCGGTTTAGAGTTTGAATTTTCGAGTGAAAGGGGTAAAAAGCTTGAAGGCATCGCAAGCGGAGATTTTATTTTCCCATCCAAAATTGTATTTTTGCAACGTTCGGTAACGGCGCTAAGAATGTTCCACCAATTCATCGAGGCGCAATGTCCTACGAATTCTCGTAGCATGTTCGTGTCCTCTTTGAATGGGCGTAAACCGATTATTCCTATAGTGGTAACGACGTTCAGCTTAATGAAGTCACTCAGTATTTTGGTATCTCTGTCCGGGAACCTTATGATAACATCGAAATCTAAAGTTAGGCGCGAAAGGTCATCTTCAAATTTAAACCACATGCCATAATTCCATTTTATGCTGTCTAAATCCGTTGCAACGGTATCCATCATCGGCGGCTCATTGTAATGGAACCTTCGTACCAAAAGTTTATTAAAAGACCACTGGACACGCTCTTTAAACGTGTAGATATTATTATCAAGAATCATAAGTCTCTCCTTTCAGTCTGCCCGGTCATTGCGGCCATCAATGCCTTTAGGGAGATTTCCGAATTTGAAATCGTAATAATTTCCCGATCTAACGCAAGCTCTAATCGGCAAATGCTTTCAAGTGTAAGGTTTTCCCCCTGCTGAACTCGGCT
>DASRZC010000036.1:0-9320 GCA_035686785.1 Kapaibacterium sp. (SeqCode) | reverse complement strand
CCTGATGGCCACGGCTACAAACAAAAATAACGAAGCAAAATGAATGTTCGTTTACTTTGAGTGTTTTTCACGCCCCTACCAAATAATTTCATATTTTTGCAGGGTATTTATTATTAATTATACCATGCAAAAGAATCTCCGGTTCTTCCTCGCAGTCCTGCTGTTCCTTTTAGTGCGGAGCATCCCGTTATACGCTCAGGCGCCGCGAACGATCTCCTATCAAGGTGTGCTGACCACGAAATCCGGCATGCCCGTCACGGATGGCCAGCACACGCTTGTGCTTGTGCTCTACAGCAGCCGCACGGGCGGCGGCATTCTTTATAGCAAACAGAATACCGTCACGACGGCGAACGGTTATTTCAGTACGTATCTGGATTCGATTCCCACGACACTTGCATTCGATCAGCCCGTTTATCTCGGCGTAACGGTCGATGGAAGTCCGGAGCTAACTCCGCGTTCGCTGCTCACCGGCGCGCCGTATGCACTGAACATTCCAGCGCCAACGGCGGCGGTGACAAAGATCACCTCTTCCGATAATTCACTCACGATCACGAATCCGAGCGGCCCGACGGTCGATCTTTCCGTTGTTCCCGCGAAGAGCACGACGGTAAGCTGGTCGAACATTACCGGCATTCCTTCGACCTTTGCGCCCGGCGGCACGGCCGGCGGCGATCTGACGGGAAGCTATCCAAATCCGACGCTCAAGAATACCGTCGTCACGCCGGGAAATTATACGAACGCGAACATTACGGTCGATGCGAAAGGGCGAATCACGGCGGCCTCGAATGGTACGAGCGGTGGGCTAACGCTTCCTTATACCGGCACTACCGCATCCCAAGTTGCATTCCAGGTAAAAAGTACCAACGTCGCCGCTGCCGTTGCTCTGCGGGGCGAAACGAACTCGACGGACGGATATCCGGTCGCGCTCAGCGGAGCGATCTATGGTATCAATACCAATCCCTCCGCAGTCGCCGTTGCGTATGGGGTTGTGGGAAGGTCCAGTTCTTCGTTCGCAAATTCGGCTGGTGTTTATGGATACAATAGCGCCCCCCTTGGCGGTGCGGGTGCGAGCGGGTATGGATATTATGGCACGGTTGGAACCGCCGCTCCCGGAGGATTTGCGGGAATTTTTGGCAGCACTGTTGCCGGCCTGCCCGCTTATGCCGTTTATTCCAATGGCGATCTCTATGTGGCTGGCAATTTCACAGCGACCGGCATCAAAGCAGCGACCGTCCCGGTCGGAAATGAATGGCGAAAACTTTATTGCGAGGAAGCCGCGCAAGTCTGGTTCACCGATTACGGCTCCGGCACGCTCGTGAATGGCCGGGCACACATCGATCTTGATCCAACATTTCTTCAGACCGTCACCATCGATGCGGCAAATCCGATGATGGTCTTTGTACAAATGAATACGGAGATCAGCGGCGTCTATGTGGTGAAGGGCACGACCGGTTTCGATGTGATCGAAAATGGGAACGGAAAATCGAGCGGCGCGTTCGATTACCGCATTGTCGCAAAGCGCAAGGGCTATGAGAATATTCGCCTGGAGCAGGGCGCGCCGCCGTTGGGCAGTGCGACCATTTCAAAGTAGATTTCCACTATCAACTATCCACTTTCAAACTATCCACTACGTATGTACACTTTTTGGGTAATCATTCACATCATCAGCGCAGGCCTCCTTATCGGCCTCATTGCCATGGCGCTGATTGGGAGCCGGCAGAGTAAAAAAGTGAAAGGTTCCGCCGCGGAACTCGCATGGATACGCACGGTCATAACCCTGGTGCCCATTATGGGAAACGTGGGCGCCGGCGGGATACTTCTCTCCGGAGTCGCGCTTACGCTCATGACCTATTCTTTCTTTCCATTTTCGAGTCTGCCGTGGCTCGCGCTGATGCAAGCCGATTTCGTACTCATGGAAATCATCGTATTGGGGGCGCTGACGCCACGCGGAAAGAAAATTCTTGCAATCACGAATGCGGAACTCGCCGGGCCGAATGCCGCGCAGGGAGCAAGCGACGAATTGCGCTTGCTGGTCGCTAAACAGGAAACACTGGGGATAGTTATGGCAATTCTCACGGTCATCGCCATTGCGCTCGGCGAATCGAAAGCGATGATGTGGGTAACTGGACAATGACGAACTTCACTCGTCATTCCGGCGTGCGCTTCGAACCCGATAGAGCCGCTCGGTGAAACCGCCTTCTTCTTCGAAGAAGCTTGGCTCAGGATTCGATTTGTCTACCCAAGAGGGTGGCGGCTACATTGATCAGGACCAGCACGCCGTTGGCTATGATTTCGGGGTAGGCAGGGATCGTCGTAGTGGACTTGGTAGACGAAGTGGACTGGTTCTGTCCACTCTGAGTCCAGCAGCGGCTTTTTCGACAGCAGGAGCTGTCTCCGCAGGCCGATGCATATTGAGTGCCCACCGCGCTGCATCATCGGCGGTTTTGCAGCGCCGTGCTACAAGCTCCGCGCGGCGCGGATCTTTCGGATCCCAAAGTGCCAGCCAAATGAAATCTTCATAGTCCTGTCGCAGCTCTTCGAGGCTGGCCCGCGCTGCGTTCGTCAGTTTCAATTCCATTTTTCTCAATGTGCTCGAAGCGTGGCTTCCTTCCGCGATGTTCTGCACTCCCGAGCGCGCCGCTTGCACCATCTGATCGTGCGTTCGGCTGCGCGGGCTGATATATTTTTCGCAGAACCGAACGGTCACATCGTATGCAAGCTGCGCGACCTGAAAGCTTTTGAGCTTTCTGTAGCCGCCGTGTTTGGAAATAATTTCAGAACTCATCGCACTTCGAGACCGTCTGGCGAATCGCCATCACTCGTGATAAGCGCCACCACTCCGTTCTCGTCATTCACCGCGAGCAGCATTCCGTTCGATTCCTGGCCCATGAGCTTCGCGGGTTGAAGATTGGCAACGACGATAATCGTTTTTCCAACAAGTTCTTCTGGCGCGTACTTTTGGCCGATCCCTGCAATGATTTGCCGCTTATCTTCCCCAATCTCGATTTGCAGCTTTATCAGCTTTTTCGATTTTGGGACGCGTTCCGCTTCGAGGATTTTCGCGGTGCGGAGGTGGATTTTTTTGAAATCATCAATGGTAATAAGACCATCCTGCCCAGCGGACGGAGTGGACGAAGTGGACAGCGGCGCCGTATTGACTTCCTTCGCCATCACTTCGAGGCGTTTTATTTCTTCGGTCACGGTTTCGTCTTCGATTTTTGGGAATAGAATGGCAACCTCGCCAAGCTCGGTTTGGCCATGCAGCTTCGGCTCGTGCGCGTTCGACCAGGTTTCTTCGTGGAACGAATGGCCGAGGGTTTTTAGAATAGTTTCAGAAGCGTTCGGAGTGATCGGCGCGAAATAAACAGCAAGTGCCCGCAATGCTTCGAGACACGAGCGAATCACATTTGCGGCTTGCTCTTTATTTTCTTTGATAAGCCGCCACGGTTCCGCGTCGTTAAAATATTTATTTGCCGAGCGCGCGAGGTCCATCGTCGCCGAAGTTGCATCGCGCAAACGAAATCGCTCGTAATATCCTGCAATTTCTCTCGCGCGAGTGCCGAAAGAATCGAGCAGCGCTTTTCCTTCCGCATCGAGTTCATTGCGGTTGCCCATGATTTTGTTTTCGAAATTCCGTTTCGCGAACGTAAGCACGCGGTTGGCAAAATTTCCGAAAATATCGGCTAACTCGTTATTCGCCCGTGCCTGAAATTCCTTCCACAGAAAATCCGAATCTTTTTGTTCCGGCAGCATCGTTGCGAACGCATAACGGATGATGTCCGTCGGATAGCGTTCGAGAATCTCGTGCAACTCGACAACCCATCCTCGCGATTTCGAAAGTTTCTGACCTTCCAAGTTCAGCCATTCGTTGGCTGGAACGTTCGCGGGAAGAATGTAACGATGTGCGTTCTCCGATTCGTTATGTGCCAGCAGCATCGCCGGAAACATGATGGTATGGAAGACGATATTGTCCTTGCCGAGAAAGGCGATCCATTGGGTTGTTTCGTCTTGCCACCACGTTCGCCAATCGTCGCGTAGGTCGGTGCTTCCAGCCCGACCGGAGAGGGCTTCTTTCGTGGCACTGATATATCCGATTGGCGCGTCGAACCAAACATAAAGCACTTTGCCCTCCGCGCCATCGAGCGGCACGGGCACACCCCAGGAAAGATCGCGCGTGATCGGGCGATCCTTCAATCCCGTCTTGAGCCAGCTTCGCGCGGCTTGCAACACATTTTCCTTCCAATCGCCACGATGCGATTCGATATACTGCTCCAACGGTTTTTGAAATCGGGAGAGCGCAAAATACCAATGCTTCGCCGGACACACGACCGGCTTCGAGCCGGTAACTTTCGAACGCGGATCGATGAGTTCGGTTTGATTTAAGTACGTCCCGCAATTTTCGCACTGGTCGCCCCGCGCGTTTGGATTCGAACAAACCGGGCAGGTTCCCTCGACATATCGATCCGGCAAAAACATCTTTGCTTCCTCATCATAAAGCTGCGGCTCTTCGCGCGGCACGAGGAACCCGCCGTTGTAGAGGGTCAGAAAAAATCCCTGCGAGGTCTCACGATGCACGGGGCTGGTCGTGCGAGCATAATAATCAAAGGAAATTCCGAGCTTCTCGAACGACGCTTTGTTGAGCGAATGAAAACGATCGACGATCGTTTGCGGCGAAACGTGTTCCTTGTCAGCCGAGATCGTGATCGGCACACCATGCTCGTCCGAGCCGCAAATAAAAAGTACTTGCTCTCCATTGAGGCGCTTAAAGCGCGCATACAGATCGGCGGGTAAATAGCATCCGGCCAGATGGCCAATGTGGAGCGGCCCGTTGGCATACGGCAGCGCGGCGGTGATAAGGGTGCGTTCGAAGTTTTGCATAAGTAATAAGTTGAGCAAAACGTGTAGCGCCGGGAGTATACTCCCGGTGCTACACTGTTCACTGCGGGTATGCTCGAAATCCTGCAGGCCACCCGGTACGTGACGCCGCTCCGCGAAGGCGGCTCGCTACCCGCGCTCGTCGAGGCGGATGACTATGGGCTGTATGTCCTGAAATTTCGCGGAGCGGGGCAGGGCACGAAGGCGCTTATCGCGGAGCTTATCGCCGGAGAGCTTGGCCGCGCGCTCGGCCTTCCCGTTCCGCGGCTGGCCTTCATGTTGCTCGATCCCACGCTGGGAAGGAATGAGCCGGATTACGAAATTCGCACGCTCATCGAAGCAAGCGGGGGACTGAACTTCGCGATGGACTATCTTCCCGGCTCCATTTCGTTCGATCCGCTTGCGAATCACGTCGATCCTGAGTTGGCTTCCGAAATCGTCTGGTTCGATGCGTATATTATGAATGTCGATCGAACGGCCCGCAATACCAATATGCTTATCTGGCATAAGAAGCTGTATCTTATCGATCATGGAGCGTCGCTCTTCTTCCATCACCAATGGACGAGCGCCGAGGAGAAAATCGGAAGTCCATTCAATAATATTAAAGATCATGTGCTTCTCCGAATGGCAACCGCTCTTCCGGAAGCCGGAAGGAAGCTGAAATCCATGATTACGAGCGAACTTATCCATTCCATCGTTTCGCTGATTCCTGACGATTGGCTGGAATCAAATGCCGTATTCGAAAATCCTCATTCCCACCGCGAAGGCTACGCAAATTTTTTAGAGCAGCGGCTTGCATCATCTCATAGTTTTGAACAGGAGGCGATTCGTGCCAGAAACAACCTTTGATTACGCGGTAATCCGCATCGTGCCGCGCGTCGAACGCTCGGAATTTATCAATGCGGGGGTTATTCTCTACGCTCGAACGCAGCGGTTTCTGGATGCGCGCATTTCGTTCGATCGTGAGCGGCTGCGCGCGCTTTTTCCGGATGCGGCCATCGCCGAAATCGAGCAGCACCTCGCGCTGATCCCAAAAATTTGCATGGGCGGCGATAGCGCCGGCCCTATCGGCGAATTGCCACAGCACGAGCGCTGGCACTGGCTCGTCGCGCCAAAGAGCACCGTCATTCAAATGTCGGAAGTGCATTCCGGTTTTTGCGAGGACCCCGCCGCAGAACTCGATCATCTTATGAGGACGCTCGTACATTGAAAAATTTGCATTTTAGATTGAAACGGAGTGAGGGTTGCGGTGTTATTCTTTTCGCATGTATCGCCCGCGATTCTTAACGAACAAAGCCTTGCGCGCCTCGCCGGCCTGTTTCTTTTGGGTACTACTCGCGTTGGCCGCGCCGCTCGCGGCTTTCGGGCAATCGAAGGAGGCCGGAAATCCTTCTGCTCCGCCGGATGGAACCAGCGCCTACTTTTTTGCGGCCATTGGCGGATTTATTCCAATGGATGAAAGTTACCGCGCGAATTATTCGGCGAATCTTGGCGGCCTTCCCATCGAAGTGAGCGGGGGCTTTCTTTTCCCGGTCGGCACGGACGTTTTCGTGCCGGTCACCGCTCGGTATATGCGTCAATCGGCGAATTTTGTCACGGGCACATCCATCGCGGTGCTTTCGATCGAGCCGGGCGTGCGGATTTTCTTAGAGCCTGAACATGAGCATGACCTGCGAATGTATGGGGCCATCGAAGCGTTGCTCGGTCAGGCGACCGTTGAGGGGAATTACGATGCATCGGCCGATGGAACTTCGACCAGCGCGGCTGCCGCGCAATCGAACTACTACGATCTCGGCCTGGGATTCGATCTCGGCCTGACGTATCCGTTCACGAGCACGACGGCGCTCGATGCCGGCGTTCATATCGGCGTGTTCCTGGCAAGCCCGGTCACGCAGGGCGGCTTGGGGAACATTGGCGGGGTGTCGCTTACGGCGGCCTACCGGTTTGGCTTCTGAGACCAGGATTTACAGGATGTTCAGGATGAACCAGGATTTAATACGTGAATCTTTTCGAATGCTTCGGAGCACCCTCATCGGCGCTCTTTTTTTGAGCGTCAGCGGTTGTTCTACCGCGACGGCGCCAACGGTTCCGCTGCGAATGAATTTCACATTCAAGAGCGACAATCCAGCGAACGATTCTCTGTATCCGGTTTTTCCAAATCCGTTTAATCGGGTGGAAGGGGATACGAGCGTTGGCATTCGGTTCGCGCTGAACGATTCGGTATCCGCGCAGGTCGTTATTCAAAACGCGCTCGGAGATCAAGTCGAAATTTTTTCAGATTCTGTTGCGCGGCCCGGTTATTACACGGGCTGGTGGAACCCGGTCGCCTCGGATGGCAGTCGATTGGTCAATGGCCTTTATTTCATAACGCTTCGCAATGGGGATTTCATATTTTCTCGCTTGGTCGATGTTCAGGAAAATCAATAGAGAGGGTTCCGGATTCCGGGTTCCAAGTTCCGGGGGGGCATGGGTCGCCGGAATCACCATGCTGCTGCTCGCCTGCTTTGCCGGGCGCGCTTGGGGGCAGCCGGAATCTCGGCTGGATCATTATATGTCGCTCGCCCATCCGATCGGAACGGCCAGCCTTGCGTTTCCCGGACCGGATGGCGGGTATACCTTCGTGCATCTGCCTACGAAGGAACTGATGGAATGGGGCGATACCGAAGTGAATCCGCGGACCTACCTGCTCGACCTGAATATTTCGCACGAAGGGCTGTATATTGCGCCGGATACGATGCTCGATTTTTCCCAATACACTCAATTCCAATTTGTACTGCCGGGCAACCACATCATCCATGCAAAACTCGCCCCCAGCCATACGCATCAGGACTATCTTGCGATGGACACCAACTTTAATGGCACCCTCGGCTGGGGACTCATCAAGCAATTCATCACCGTCTTCGATTTCAAGCGCAATCTGCTTACGTTCTACCCGCTCTATTCCAGCGTGATCGTAGCGGACGACGATACGAACGTGATTCAACTCCCGATCATCGACGACGCGAGGATTACGTATTGCCACTGCCCGGTTTCGACGGTCTGGCTCGATGTCCAAGCGCCGCCACTCATTCCCGGCCATGTAAATCTTGCCTTTCAGCAGCCCCGTTCGGAAGTGTATTTAACGGCGCTCGATTCGAATACGCGCCAGATCGTGAACCGGCAAATCATCAAAGATTCCCTTGCTCACGATGTTCGCCCGATCGGGCTAAACCTCGGGCAATTTATCGTTCACGATTTAGCGGGCCATGCGATTAATCTTGCCAGCCACGGCCCCCACCGCGCGATCGTCCCTCTGCTCGATATTTACCATGACCTCACCGTGCCTGTCCTCGGCGCGCTCGGCACCGATGTACTCCGCACCTTCAGCGGAATTATTATCGATCCATCGAGGAATAAGTTGATATTTGTAAAGTAATGTTTAGTGGACTAGCGCGCCTTGCACGCTCTCTGAAAACCCCTTCAGCGGCAAGTCGAAGGTCTCGCGCCACTTACGATCTTCTTCGGGATCGCGGACGTAATTGCCGTTCCGCAACATTAGGATTTCGTCAAAGCTAATAGGAAACCAGGAAAAATGGCCCAGAAGACGTGCAGGCGGCAGGATGGCCCATAAAGGGATTTTGATGGCCGGTTTTTTTGTGCCCATCGCGCGGGCAATGCTAAGAATAAGCTTCCGGTAGGTCAATTTTTCCGGGCCGCCGATTTCGTATAGGGCACCAACCGTTTCCGGCTTTGCGAGCGATTGCACGATGGTTTGGGATACATCATCGGCGGAAACCGGCTGGAAAAGAAATGTGCCGCTTCCCAAAATAGGCACGAACGGCGCCATGCGAATGGCCTTTGCAATTTCGTCAACAAAATTATGCTGCCGGCGCGGACGGTCATCGAAAATAAGCGAGGGGCGAAGAATCGTCCATTCGAGGCCGCTGGATGATCGGTCATCCGCACGAACAAGTTCTTCGGCTTCCCATTTGGTTCGGTAGTATTGTGTTGAAGTATTTGGTCTGGCGCCGAGTGCGGACATTTGAATCCAGCGCCGAGCGCCTATTGCCTTCGCCGCCGCGAGTACATTGCGAACGCCTTCGACATGCACCGCTTGGAAAGTACTTCCCTTGCGTGGAGATTCACGCAGTACGCCGGGGAGATAGATAACCGCGTTGATTCCGGTGGGCATGGCTCGAAGCATGGCCTCGGCATTTGCCACATCGCCGGTAACGGCTTTTACGTTCGGATTCGTCCGGACGATTTCTTCCAAGGAGTGAGCCGAATGAACGAGCGCGGTCACCTCATGGCCGGCGGAAAGAAGATCGTTCAAAACTCTTTCGCCCACAAAACCGGTAGCGCCGGCGAGGAATATTTTCATCCGTGGAATTGAGAGTTAAGAAAGAAGAGTTAAAGGGGGGCTATTTGAAAAAGCATTCGACATCAACACATCTATCCTAACTCTT
>DASRZC010000035.1:0-8731 GCA_035686785.1 Kapaibacterium sp. (SeqCode) | reverse complement strand
CATCGCCGTCCGGATTTTTCAGAAGGCCGCTCGAAACTTGCAGCGCAAGATCCTTCAAGGGATTGAACGAGACCCGGCCCGAATAAGAATTGATCTGTAGTCTATCGATGCCATAGAGTTCCGCGCTTGGAGGTGTTCCGTTGAATGCGCTGCCTTCGAATTTCCAATCGCCCGCGGTTATTCCGACCGTGGCAACGCCGAAGGTGATATGCGTCCCGTCCATCCAATCGTGGCCGATCGGAGCATTCGGATTGGACATCGCGCTCGGCCGGTGCATAAAGACCGGCGGACCCAGAGCCGGTTCTCCGGGATACCCAAGGTAGAGGAAAGCCGAGCTATTATTCGAAAGGCGTTCACTATACGTTGCCGATAACTCGTCGAAAAGGTTGTGAGGGTCCTTATAATCGGGAAGCGGCTGGTCCTGCCAGACGTCACCTGTCTGAAGAAGTTGTGGGTACCCTTTGCCTTCGGTCAGCGGTTCGAGGGTAAACATCCCTCGGAAGGTGAAGCGTCCGTTACGGCCAACATCGTGGCTCATCATCGCCATGAACCAATTGGGCGCATCGAACTTCTCGTTGCCGCGCGGGCCGCCCTGATAATCGTATCGTGGCATGATCGAACTGTGCAGCATGAGCGCCCAATCACCCACTTGGTGCATCGACATATAGGACGGGGAAGAGGCTGGCATCCAGCTCGTGCCAGACCCCTCCTGCGCCATGGGTTCGGTTAGCAACAATCCGCTCATGTCCACTTTGCCGCCCGTTGAACCCATTTCGGTTATGCTTGCGGAAGCTTGGCTCATTTGGTCCATGGTCGCGCCGGCTTGCGTGACGACGACCCATCCCTTCATACCTTTGGCGGCATGGTCCCGGTAGCTGCAGAAATAGGGATAATATCCGGGTGTGAGCGCGCGTATTGTGATGTCTTCCGCTGAGTATTGATCGTTCTCCGAATAGGGCTGCCGCGAGGTCCCGGCGGTTCCCACCGTATCCGGTGGAATACCGCCGAAGCGCATGTCATGCGGCATGTCATCATCCACATTCGCGAACAGAATATGCACGGTCGCTTTGGCACGGATCACCAGCGTGGGATTCCGCAGACCCTGAATGCGATACGAGAGCATGTCATTATCAGGCCCGGTGCGAACGACGAGCGAATCCACATTACCCGCAAGAATCAGCGCGTTACCCGCCACTTGTAATTTAGATTGAGCCGCTTCCAGCGCTTCGAACGCCGCCTTTGGAATCGTGCGCTCGTGGCTCTCGGTCATGGTGAACGGCTGAGCGAATGCTGTCCGAGCAAGCATCGGCATCATGCCGATGCTTAATAGTATCGTTAGGTTGTTTAGGTATTTCATGAGTTATGATTGCATTCCGAAGTAAAAGACGATTATTTTGCTTCCATCATTTCGCGCATGGTTGCATCAGACTTCAGGACCACCATCCGGCCCTGCATTCCATTTTTTGCGTGGCTGTGAACGCTACAAAAGTAGATATCCTGCCCAGGCTCCAGCGCGTGAAGGGAAAACTCCTCCGCCGAGTAATTATCGTCTCTCGCGCGTTCCAGATGTATGGAACCGGCCGTGCCTGACGTGTCCGGCGGTTTGACGTTGCCCATGCGAATGTCGTGCGGCAAATCTCCATCGACATTCACAAAAAGGATGCGTACCGCCGTGCCCGATCGAAGCACGAGTGCCGGGTTGCGAATGCCGTGGATACGATAGGATTCATTGTCGTCTCCAGGTCCCGTGCGGACGAGGATGGGAGTTGCTCCGCCCATCAGCACAATGCCCTTTCCGTCCGCGGTCATCATCGGTTTCGCTTCGGCGGCCTCCATCGTCGCAAGTTCCGCTTTTGAAATCATTTGCCGATGGATGTCGGTCACGGTGAACGGAGCCTTTTGCGCGCGCGCAACAAATGGAATTAGGAGCAGGAAGCTCCATACTCCAACGAGCGTGGTTAGTGTTTTGAGTTTGTTCATTCTTCGTTGTTTTTATTGGTAATTAGTGCATTCCACATTCTATTGTTTTTCGATGGCGGTTATCTGGAACTCGCCATTTGACATTTTGGTCAGCGTGAAGCGAACGGATTCGTTGATGGAAACCGACTGCAAAAATTTCGGATCGGAGACTTTGTACCCCATGGTCATGGGCGGCATCATACCGGGGATGGCGCTATGATCGAGCGTGATCATTCCCGGCTGCACATTGATAGCGCGGACGATCGCCGTTCCTTCGCCGGAATTTTTAGAGCCGGTCTCACCCATGTTCATGCCGGCCATGGGATTACTCTTCGTGAGTTCATGCTCCGCGTCGATTAAGAATGCGCCGTTCGATGCAACGTTATCGCCAGCAGAAAGTCCGTTTAGGACCTGATAATAATTATCCGGCGAGAGCGTGCCGAGCGTGACCGCGCGGCGCGTGAACATGTTATTCGAATCGGTGACCCATACATAGTTCCCTTCGCCTGTCTGAATCACCGCCGCTTCCGGAATGGCAAGCGCGCTGCCGGCGGCAATCGGAATTCTCGCGGTGAAGGTCATTTCGGGCCGCAGTTTCCCCGTGGGGTTCAGCAAGGCCAGCCGGACTCGAATGGTACGTGAGGCCTGATCTTCCACGGGCGAAACCAGAATCACTCTTCCCGCAAATTCCTCGTTGGGATACGCGGCAGTTTGAACGGTCATCGTTTGCCCCATTCGAATAAATCGAATGTATGCTTCGGGCACATCGACTTCGGCCCACAGGCTCGAAAGATCGGCAAGCTGAAAAATGCTCGTGCCTTCATCGACATACGCGCCTTCCTGCGACAGCTTTTGCAGGATCACTCCATTCATCGGCGAGGTTACGGTGATCGTATTGGCGACCGCAATATTTTCTCCGAGATTTCGAATTTGATCGGAGGTCAGTCCATAAAGTTCGAGCCGCTTTCGATTGGCCTTGAGCAAACCCGGATCGGAGTGGTGCTCCATACCGGGTTTTTTTGCCATCATATCCTTATCCATCTCGCCAATTCCCGCGGCAATGAGATAATCTTTTTCGGCAGCAAGAATATCCGGGCTGTAAAATTCGAAGAGCGGCTCGCCCTTGCGAACGTACGCGCCAGTCGAGGCCACATACATTTTTTCGATGCGCCCGCGCGCGCGCGCGGCGATCGTGCGCGCGGCGGGATCGGGAATTTCGAGAATGCCGACGGCGGAAATTTCTGTCGAGAAATTCCTATGCACTACCGCTACTACGTTTACGCTGGCGCGCGACATGGCTTCGGGAGAAAGACTCACCATTGGCGGAAGGTCCTTCGACGAGGCAGCAGGGACGGGAGGGACGGAAGCGCCTTGTTTTCGCTCGTGGAGGATCCAGAGGATGGTGGCAACTGCAATAGCTATCACGATTGTCCCGATTAGCCAGTATTTTTTATTCGATGGATTTTTCATTTCAGATTCTTTCTATTTCCAATCGTTTTGGCTGGTATAGTTTACAAGACTTTTGCCGGTCAGGAATTCCATATCGGCAATCGTTTTATTATACCCTGCTTCGAGTTTATAGCGGTCGTGCTCGTGGTGAAGTAAATCGAGCTGGGCGCGCACGGCTTCGTCTAAGCTGGTTTTATCGTAGGTATAATTTGCAGTGTTGGTTTGCACGGCCTCCTTCGAGGCTGGAAAAATTTCGTTCCGAAGCACTTCATACTCTTTTCGGATACCCTGAAGCTTCACGAGATCGGATTCCAATTCGGTGTGAAGATCGAGTTCCTCGGCCTGCTCGTCCGACTGCTTCATGGTCCGCATGGCTTCGGCCTCGCCCATCGCTTCGACCCGCTGATTGTTGTAATTCAGCGGAAGCTCGATGCTTACTCCGGCGGTAATCAGGTCCGATTGCGGCATGGGCATTGGAATGATTCCCGCCGCGCGCTCGCCGGAATAATTTGCCGGGTTCATTGGTGAAGTGGCCGAGAGCGCGTCGCGCTGCATGTATTCGAGCGAAAACTGAAAATCGGGATACTTATCGAGATCGGCACGCTTGAAACGAAGCTGCTCCTGATCCGCCTGCGCATGGAGTTTTCGCAACCCAGGATTGTTCTCGCGCGCAATCGAATCGAGCGCGGCAAGCGAGTAAGGGAATGCCGGAAGGCCAAGACGCGGAGTGATGAGTACCGTATCGCGTGCTCCGGTCGCTTGCTCCAGATCGGCCTCGCTCTCACGGAGTCTCGTTTCGTCCTCGATAATTTGATCTTCGATGTCCGCCCGTTCGAGTTCGAGATCCAGGACTTGCGACTGCGTGGCCTTTCCTTCCGGAAGCTTGGATTCCGCCAGCCGAAGCAGTGCATCGGTCGCTTCCCGATGATAATCATAGACCGCAATAATCCGCTCGATGTGATAAATATCGAAATACGCGAGCTTCGCATCGCGTTTAAGCATGTTGCGCGCTTCGTCAAGATCGTCTTGCGAGGTGAGCGTATCCGCTGCGGCGATTTCGGCTTGAGATTTTAACTTTCCGGGGAACGGTAGTTCCTGGCTAACTCCGAACATCTTCGAAGTCATCGGATCTTCCGAGAAGCTGAAAGAATTTGTAGGGAGGTTTTCTACACCGAGCATCAGCATGGGATTTGAAAGTGCTGACTGTTGAGCTATTCTTCGCCGCGCGGCCTCGATCTGGGCTATCGCTGACGAAATCATGGGATGTAATTCGATCTTAGCAAGCAGCGTATATAACCCAGCGATCGAGCTATCGGCAGGATTAGATTGAGCGCGCGAAAGGCTCGAAGCTAAGAGCAACGCGAAAACGAATGCGAATTTTGAGAAGAGGTGTTTGATCATTTATGCGATACAATACGATCGGTAACCGCGACCATTCGGTCGCGGTGAAAATAATTCCGAAAGTATGATCGCTAAATGCGGAAGGTCGAGAACAGGGCACACTTCTCCACGGACGTTTGCCGAGGAGGAGCAAAAGACGCTATAGGAGTGCTATTAGCAGTACCAAGGAAGGTCAGCGGAAGGTACTGAATGTTGGGGAGAAAAGATGAGGAAAAATAAAACTTGAAGGTAGCAGGTATTCCGAATTGAGATTCGAGCGCAAGGTGCTTTGAAATGGTGATACAACAGGACTTTTGGGCGGTTCCCGCCTTTTGACAAGCTTCGCAGCTCGACGTGGACCTTCCCGTTCGTTTGGAGCAGGCCCGAGTTGTTATTGTCACACCCGTCGTCGAGACGAGGATTGACAATATAAGAAAAACTCTTATTAATCGGCTCAAAGTATTACCTCTGGCACTTGAACGAAATGGTCGATAAAAAGATTCGCTTGGAACGATTGTGCCTTGGAACGATTGTGCTGTGTAGTTAGGCTCTGTTTCCAGCTCTCGTCTTTCACCTCTTTATGCCATTCGCACTTCAAACTTGGTGCATTTCTTTTGCGAGTTAAATCTCCGCTTGCCGGTGCCCAACTTTGTGCCCAAAAATGCAAAAACAGCCAATTATTGGCTGTTTATAGCAGTTGCGGAGAGGGTGAGATTCGAACTCACGGTACCCGAAGGTACAACAGTTTTCGAGACTGCCGCATTCGACCACTCTGCCACCTCTCCGAATGCATCTCCCATCTCTCGATAGAAGAAAGCGAGGGTTTCGTGACTACACCGAAGGGGAGTGCCTTCCCTATATGATCCGCCACGGAAGCCCTTAAAACGCGTATACAGAACTTTATTGGCACTTCGGTCTTTCGTCCGATTCCAGCGCAATTTTTTGGGTTCGGCGTAAAACTCACCGGCGGTTACTCACGTTCCATTTTTCCGTTCTTATGCAACCTGCGCGTGGCTGCGATTGCGCTCAGGCCGAAGCACTTCCGCAGTATAATAATTGCGATTTCCTCGCTATTTAATAGTAGCCAAGCATAACTAAATTCCAGGTTCGAGTTCTGGCGAGGCAGCTAAGTCGTTCTCGGTCGTCCCGTGGAATCTTATGTTACTTCGATTTCAGGGCTTCCGCTGGCGATACCGGCATTCGAGGTTGGGGTTCGATCGTGAAATTCAACCCTTCTTCAACGTCCCCATCATCCACGCTCTTCACCGTGAAATCAATATAGGCCGGCTTTGTCGTGGCGTGCAAAAGCGCGAGTTGCTTCGGGTCCACCGCGATGCGATACTTCCCGGGCATGATGCCCATGTAATAATATTCTCCGTTGGAATAGGAAAGCAAATCCTGGCTGAACGAAAGCTCGCTCGTATCGATCCCAGGTTCCCAATGCCGGACGATCATCCGCGCTCCACCCAGCGCGTCCTGCTTCCCGTTCTTCGTCTCCATGACATAGCCTTCCAACTGCCCGGCGCTGGCGAGCGGAATCTCGATCCTTGCAAAACCGTTGGCTGGCGGAGTCACCTCGAAGCTCGAAAATTTCGGCATGAGCGAGATATTATCGAGATTCGCCGTCGAAGTCTGAACGAAATAGTGGTTGTATGGCTCCAAATCCGTAATGCGCAGAATGCCGGAATCAGAACTAATCACTTGTCCCGGCGAGCGCTCGAAGCCAAATTTCGGGACAAGCGGCTCGCCATCGTCCCATTTGCCATCGCCATTTTTGTCGATGAACGGGACAACTTCGATTCCTCCGCGCCGAACTTCGGGCCGGTTACTGCCGAAGAATCCGGTGAGGGCATCGTAGCTGAGGGAACCTTGCACGGTCGCGCTGCTTGTGAGGGGCTGGGCGGTTCCTGAGCCTGAAGAAAGACCAACCTGCATCTCTGGCAGGATGCTTTGGAGCGAAAGCAGGAAGGTATTTCCCCCGCCAGGCGCAAAGCTTCGCGCCGCCATCAAACTTAGATTCATCCAGTTCCCAATCGATTTTGTGAGGCCGACCTGGAGCGAGCTTACCGAGCGCGAGCTATAATCCAGATTGAAATCAGGACGACAGACGATACCGGAGAATAACATAAGGGAAAGCCCGGCCTGTCCCGTCACATGGCCCATCGGCGTTAGCGACAACCCGTTCCTCATAAAATTACCATCCGCGGAAAGGTTGATAGAGGTTCCGAAGGCATCGATCAGCATTTCGGGCGAAAGTGTGAGGTTCCCGGTGTCCGTATTCGTTGGAAGGTCCGTTGCCGTCATTCGCAGGCTGCCAATATTGAATAGCAGCGGCGAACTCAGTGCAAGTTTCCGCTGATCCTGGATGTAGAACGGGTTCGTCACGATTGATGTCCCAAGCAGCGAAGAGGTGCTGGCACTCGATAGGGGCTTGTCGTACTCTGCTTCGAGCGATAGCCCCGCTGGGCCAGTGAAGTTCAGCGTGCCACGGTAGCCCGAGCCATCATAATACTCCCCGCCGAGCAGCAAGTCGCCCGTGATGCGCACCGAGGCCGTTCCGTAAGGCGTATAGTTCGCTCCGCCGGCGGAAATGCCGGCGCCGCCTGCCAGGGAGGGGGAACCCAGGAAACGCATCCCGCCACCAACCGTCATCGCGGTGCTTACACCCACCTTCATATCCAGTTGCCCAACGCTGTTGGCAAGCCCGGGATGCGAATCCGACGTCCCGCCGGTCAGTGTGTATTCCAAGTGCCCGGGCGGCAAGAAGGTATACGGAATCCGGAGATCCTCCACCTGCGTGCGCACTTCTCCGTACGGCCCGTAGAACTTTAGCTTGATACTCGTCGCGCCGTAGGAGAGGGGAATCACGAACTTGTAGTATCCGGTCTGATCGGCCTTGGTATAGTTGACGAGCGCGTCATTCACATAAAGCTCTACGGTCCAATCCGGATTCGTGTGGTCGCTGATGGTGTAGTTCGTGAACGATTTCCTATACGCCGTGCTGACATTGGATACCTGGAATCCGACCATGCTGTCCGGAAGAGACATGGTGGTGAAGAGCGGGTCCTGCCGCCCAATAAGCACTTGCCGCACGAGGTCGCTATTCTGCACCGAATAGCGCCATTGCCACGGCATCTCTTGCCAATTCACGCGCTCGTGGCTCTGGCCTTCGAGCGTCGCGTCCATATCGCCACCCAGGAATTCGCCGCCGCCATAAATCTCATAACTGGCCGGAGCCTGGCTGGGCAGCTGGCCCGTCGTGTAGCTATAGGAACCCAAATAATCCAGCGTGCCTATGCCGAAGAGCGATCTCTGGAGCGGGAACGTTACGTCGGGGTTCTCGTCCCCGGCACTCATGCCGACCAAATCCTTCTTCCGGTTGGCGGCTTCTTTGGCTTCGCTTTCAGCCGGCAGCGGCTCGCCGGATTTCAGCTCCACCGAAAGCGCGCGAAAATCGAAAATACACTTTAAGTTGAAAATCTTCTCGAACATATCGGCGCGAAGATAGGCCCCATCCGAGGTCACAATATACTCGTCCGCAGCAAGTGAATAGATATGCTGCTGATAGGTACACCAGCGTTTGGTGTTATCGAATTCGTATTTTTTTTCGGGATCGATAAAGTACCCGGATAGTTTCGTTCCATCCGCGGAAGCATCGGCGCGGATGTGCGCGAAGTTGAAGACATCCGCCGGTTGAAGATACACATTCTGCCCTATGAGCAGGGCGGAAACATCGACACTGCCGATCGCGGCGCTCCATAGATTGACATCGATCTCATTTTCGCTCCCGCTGTCGATGGAAGCTGCCGCTGGTTTAGGAGGAACCTGACTGGGCATGGGCCCCGGATGGCCCGAAGGCTGCTGCGCGCGAACAACTACCGGCAGAGCCAAAAAGCTTGCCAATAGAAAAAAAGCGTATTCCTTTCGACAAAAACGCTGCCGA
>DASRZC010000034.1:0-5031 GCA_035686785.1 Kapaibacterium sp. (SeqCode) | reverse complement strand
ACTCACGATCGATGGCATCTCGCCAAATCCAACTACGGGTGAGGTCTCGCTTCGATATACTTTGCGCGGAGCATCGGAGAATGGATCCATCGAACTGGAAGACGCGCTGGGACGAATGGTTTTCGAGCAAAGGGTGTCGCTGGTTTCCGGCCCGAATCAGGCAATTCAACTTGATCTATCCGGGCTGCCGTCCGGAATGTACCTCGCGCGCATTGAAATATCCGGAGCCGCGAGGAGCCAGCGAATAATTAGAGAATAGAAGCTCATTGTAGCGCAAACTTCAGTTTGCGATTTTGCACCGGGCGGGGTCGCAAACTTGAAGTTTGCGCTACTATGCTTCCTCGACGATCAATTCTCCATCCGGCTGGCTGAGCATTTGGCGGTATTCCGGAATGAGGATCGGCGGATGCGGGATGGTTTCGAACTCGCTTTCGATGTAATTTCGCCAAATTTCAATCGCGCGGCTTCGCAAATGAACGCGGCGATCAGAGGTAAGCGCTACCCAATGCCGCGAGGGCATCGTCCCTGCCGCGGGAATGCTATACACGTGCTGCTCCGCTTCCCAGAGCGAAGTAATCCGTTGTTCCAATAAGAGCGTATTCGTCATATCAAGCCTAAAGAAGCAATCATCTGTTAAAGAACGAATAATCGGTGCGGACTTGGGCGTCAGAGGATTCGATCGCAACCGAGGATCGACCCATCGCCGCAAACCGCACTGTTATTCAAAGAGAACGTGGGCAAAGTGGATGAAACACCATGAGTGATGCGATCCATCCAAGTGGATGCGCGAGCCATCCACACACCACGACGACAATAGGCATAGGTACCCATTTACAACCGCCGCTTTGAACCCCGAATATACGCAATTCATTCGTGAAAGTCAAGAGGGAAATGATGAATTCTTGAGGCCAAGATAAGAATTCATTTTGGATGCAAAAAAGGCGCGAATTTCGCGCCTTTTTTGAAAATCGGAAATCAGAATTTGAATTATTGTTTGACGAATTCGACCCGCCGGTTATTCGCTTTGCCTTCCGGAGTATCGTTGCTGGCGATGGGCTTCGCAGCACCAAAGCCTTTGGTCGTGAGAAGTGAGCCATCGACGCCCATCGCCACAAGCTGTGATTTCACCGCATCGGCGCGCTGTTGCGAGAGCTTCAGGTTCGCCGCGGAGGAGCCATCGTTATCGGTGTATCCGTCGATCTCGAAAGTCGAGCCCGAATTGGATTTCAAGTATTTCGCCACGTCATTCAGCGTGCCCATACTCTCGGGACGAAGCGTCGCTTTGCCGACATCGAACGTGATGCCATGCGTGACGAACTTGCCGGCGGTCATGAGATTGCCGATCGTGTTCGCATTGCCGCCAGCGGCAATCCGGACATTCTTGAACGTGATCGGCTTATCCGGGTCGCCAATGCCGCCAACTTCAAGGCTGACAGGAACGAAACCAACTTGAGGAACAACAAGCGCGCGCGTGTTATCTAAATATGCCTTCATCTGGCCGTTCTTGTAAATGAGGGCGGCATGGTGCCACTTTCCGTTATAGTCCGCATCGGACCCGACATCGTTCCCGCTGAAATCCTTCGGGAAATAACTGGTACTTACGGAGTGACCGAAGTGAACATCGCGATTATCTCCGTTCGCGTCCTTGAATCGAATCATCGGGGCGTATCCACCATTGGCCAAATAATCAAGTTCGACGGTGAAAGGGTCGGATAAATAATTGGTCGTTTTCATGCGTGGCGCGACCATTACATAATTGCCTTCCGTCAGGCAAAACGACGGATTGCCCTGAACAATGTTAACCACCCCCTGACCGGCATCGAGATTCCAATGCGCTGGGAATTCCCCATCCTGATCGCTGACGAAGTTATCGTCGAAAATGATATTATCGCCCGGTTTGAAATCGTAGTTCTGGTATGCGGCAACGGTTTGCGGCGCGGAGGCAGGCATTCCGGCGACCGAGGTGTTCGAACCGCCGGAGCTATTTTGCGCCGAGCCGTTCGCCGCCGTTCCATGCTGTCCGTTGCCGAGCATGGTGTCCATGGCGTTGCTGGTCACCTCGCCAGCTTTTTGATCGACTTTGCCGGTCGCGGTATTCTCGACGGTGTCCGTGATGGACCTCGCCAGGCTCGCACAACCGGAATACGTGAAGGCGGCAACCGAAAGGGAAATAAAAACGAATAAGTTTTTCATGTTTTAGGGGTTAAATCTGAATGAGTCACAGGGTACAAATATACGAAAGAATCGGTTCTCAAACAAGGGGCTGAAAGAAAAAAGCAGCAACATCGGGAAAAATGTATTATATTTGTAAACCTGTTGACTTTGTGGATCCTTTAACAATCGACGATTATTCGTGTCATGATGCATTCAAATCTCCGCGCCACCTTTCGAGTGAAGGCCTTTTTAGCTATTCTCCTCCTGATTTTCTTTCATTCCATGGCCCTCGGCCAGGGCTGCCCGTGCTCGGCTATTAAGCTCGGAGTCGATACGACCAAAGGGATGAAATTCGACACGGTCGCATATCGGTCATCCGGGGACTCCCAAACGCTTCTATATGACTATGCCGCCGCAAAGAGTGCGCTTCTGGGGCTTTATGGCTTAGTGTACGATTCCACCGCCCTCGACGCGAACGATTTGCAGGAATTCACGGTCAAGCAATACGGCACCCGAACACCGCTACCCTACGATTATATTTCGTACGTCACACTCAGCCGGAAAGGCTCGTCGCTAAGCGACTTCAAGTACAAGCTAACGCTTGTTATCAAGGACAGCGCATGGGCGGGCGATACCATCCTGCTCGACACCGTGAGCACTCGCTCGCTATCTAATATCCCGAAGGAACTTGACTCGTTAACGGCAACCCTGTCACCCACGCTAAAGTGGCTTGCAAAGTTCGGTCAGACCATTGGCGTGGATACGTTGCGAGGGATTACCTTCGATCAGGAGGCTTATAAGGATTCCCCCAGCTTACTGGCCGCGTATGTTCACGCGAAAGGAATAAACGATAAGCTCCTGGCATTTTACACGAATCAAGAAAACCACCGAGGCGTGGTCGCGCTCCCATTTGGATTCGTGGAAGGAGATATCGATCTCGGAAACGATATTAGCGGTAATGGAACCAGTACATTTGCCATCGTGAAGATAAAGAATAACTATTGGGTTCTGGATACGTTAACGATGTTCAACACGACCTCGGATACACTTACGGTGCGGAAGGTAGACCTGTTCCAAAGCCAGTTTTTCACGCTGGATACCATCCAAACGCAAATGCCATTGCCTGCATCAATCCCCCCGGGTGGCTTACTCCAAGTGGTGGTATACATTTGCCACAGCTCGGATACGAGCGCTCTCACACCAGAACCGGTGATCACCGATCCGATTACCATAATCATGGCGAATCATAACCCGCAGATGTACACCCTGCAGGCGCAGCCCGTACACTCATCCTACGATTATGTCGCCTCTGCCACGCTCGATCGGAAAGGTAAAACGCTCTCAACCTTCTATTACAAGCTTACCGTTCTCATCAAAGAAACTTCAACGGGTGATACCGTTAAATACGATACCTTAGACGATCCGTCGCTTGCCAATATCCCGCAGGATCTCACCACGATGGTGCAGGGCTTCTCGCCGACGTACCGCATGCTTCGCGCGCATCAGGACAGTATCCGTACCGATAGTGCGGATCATTACATTGGTCTCAAATATACGATCGTCGGCGCGCCGGCGACTATAAAGTCGAATGAAAAATCCACGCTTCTCATCAAAGTTTTCGACTGCGACGGCAAGCCCACGGCGGGGAAGCATTTCAACATCAAACTGGATGATGCAAGTCAGAGCACGCTCTCGACCACCTCTATCACTACCGACGAAAACGGAAGCGCCACCGCGACGCTGACTGGCGGCCCCAACGCGGAGGTAGCCAAGGTGTCTATCGCGTATACCTACATGACCGTCACTCATCATAGTGCGGCAATTTCAGATTGTAATTCGAAATCCGTTACGGTCGGCGCGCCCTACACGCTGACGGTAGATGCCACGCTTCATGTCCAAGGGAAGGGAGCAGGTTCCAGCAACACGGGCGACTTCACGATCACCGGCACCGCGCCGATGGAACTTCAGGTTACAAAGGATGACACCTGCGGCAAGTGGGTGTTTCTCGACGATGTGACGTTCAACATGACCGGCAAGTGGGCCGGCAAGGATGGTAGCTGCACGTACAATGGCGGTTCTTACACTTCCCCTGCGACGTTTGTTGTGGACAGCGGCTGTCAGGACGGCGCACAGGGAACCCTGCACATTGACCATATAGGACCTTCTCAGGAGGCCTATGAATGTGAACCTCCCGGTATTTCAACCGGTCCGGCGGATGGATCGGGACAAGGGCTGGGAGCCGTTGATGCCATCCTCCTGGCTTGCTTTAATGCCACCAAAATGCAGAAGGGGAATGCGGAAGCGGAAGGCCAGGATAAGATCGCGCAATTAAAGGCGCTCGCCGCCAAAGTTCAGGCAGACCAGGCTTCTGGAAAGCGAAACGCCGCGGACTACCAGGCCTTGATGAATGCCATGAAGGGTGGCCCGATGGGCAGCGGGGTTGCATCCTTTTCGGGTCTTTCGTTTAATTTTAAGGACGCCGTCAATAAAGATAGCTCGCCCGCGTTCGATTATAGCCCTCCGAACGATGCCGTTGACTCGCCTGATGCCGAAAAATCGGCTACGATCCATGTGAAGATCGAGAAGAGCAGCGACTGAGAGCGATGTATTTCCGGTAAAATTCAGAAACTATTAACATAAAGAACGACGATAAAGAGAAGAAACGAATAGCCCGATAACGAACAGTTTCGAGGTGAATTATTTTCCAATCGATGTGTTTTATTTCCATGTTTTTCCGTTCATATTTTCATTTTTTTAGAAAAATAAAGCAATGAAGAATCTGAGATATTTCCTATCAGCTTTCGTGCTTGCGGCGATCACCATCGCGGGATGCAAGAGCAGCACGAGTCCAGGCAATAGCGGCAATGGCCCGGCCAT
>DASRZC010000033.1:0-7434 GCA_035686785.1 Kapaibacterium sp. (SeqCode) | reverse complement strand
GTTTTTGGTAAATCGCTCCCCGGTCCCTCGCTCCCCCGGTCACCCGCATCCCCGATGCGAAATACCATTTCGCCCCACACCCCCGAATGAACTGAACCGCGTGATAAATCCTTTTATTCGCCGTTATAAATGTAGGCATTTGCCATTAAACCATTTTCTGCTCCGAATGAAGCATTTTTACCGCGGCGTCTTCCGCCTCGCCTTAGCCTCCACGATCGTTCTTTTGTTCCATTCTGCGCGCGCGCAGGATGCCGGCGGCACGGAACAATCGGAAACCCTCCGCCAGCCCGTGAGCGCTCCATCGGATTCCGGCCTTTATCGCGGCATCAACCAACTTCCCGCCTCCATTCGCCGCTCCGCGCCCTTTGCCCGCGCGCTGAATGAAATGGTACGCCGAGCCGGTACAAGCGGAACCTTCGATGAGGAAGCTCGCGTACGAGCATTCGAGCAATCCCAGCGAGACTTGATACAAAGTGCCACTTCGATGGCTGAGAAACCGAGCGGTCATGGCGACCAGCCGCTCGACAATCCGGCCTGGACCAATATTGGCCTTATCGGTTCAGCCAACAATGGAATTTTTTCCGCTGGATGCACAACGGCACTTGCAATCGATCCAACAAATACCAATATCATTTATGCTGGCGCGACGAGCGGCGGGGTGTGGAAATCGACAAATCAGGGCGCGAATTGGGTTTCGCTCACCGATCTCGTTATTCCCAACCAATCGGTCGCTTCGATTGCCATCGATCCGAAAAACCACAATACGATCTATGTTGGAACCGGCAACGGATATGCCAGCATCGATGAATTGACGGGAACCGGACTTTATAAATCAGAAAATGGCGGCGGAACATGGACGCGCATCGGCGCATCCTCGCTTACGGGAACCATCGTGAAAGTCTTTGTCGATCCCGTGCATAGCAATATCATTCTCGCATCGGCCTATAATTCCAGCCGCGGCGTCTATCGCTCCACCGATTCGGGCGCGACGTGGGCGAAAGTCTATGTCGCTGCGCAGCCCGTGTGGGATATGGTCGCGGGATCGGTGATCAGCTCGACCCCGCTGCTTTATTTTGTCGAAGGGAATAATCCCGGCTACAATTCTCAGGAATGCGGCGTGTATAAATCTATAAACGAGGGCGCGACGTGGGGTAAAGCGGGAACGAACTATTTTCCTCGCGGGGATTCCATCGGGCGTTGCGCGCTGGCGGCTTCGGTTAGGCATCCGGAGCGAATTTTCGTGCTCATGGCGAATCCGGATGGGAACGTAATCAATGCGACGCGCTCGCTATATCGCTCCTCGGATAATGGCACGAGTTGGTCGGCTATCGCCATTCCCGGAACGCTCTTCCAGCCGACCTCGGCGCAAAGCGCGCAGGGATGGTACGATTGCACGCTCGGCGTTTCGCCCAATTCCACGTCCGGCGCGGATACGATCGTTATTGCCGGCATCGAGGCCTATATCAATTACAGCGATGGTACGGGCTGGAACGATTACAATGACAACAGTACCTCCTGGAGCTATGGCCATGTCGATCATCATTCGTTCGCGTTCGACCCGAAGGATCCAACCATTATGTACGATGGCGATGATGGCGGCGTGTATTGGTCGCAGGACGCTGGATATAATTGGAGCTACCGTTCCAATCAAATGGTTACCAACCGAATTTATCATATAAGCCTGGACCGGAGTTCGACCGATAATAAGACCGCGCTCCTGGGCCTGCAGGATCAGGGAACCTGGACTCTTACCTATCCTAATGGCGCGACGGGCATCCTTTTTGGCGGAGATGGCTTGCAGCCAATATATAATTCTCAATACAGTGCCACCTATCCCTATTATGCGGAATTACCACAAGGAGTTATCTATAGAAATCACGGTGGTCCGAATGGCTCCTGGGATGAAGTGGATACCGGCTCCGACAATACGTATTGGGATACCCCTTTCAAGATGGCAATTACGAGCGTCAATGGCGCGGCGAATTACCACGTCTTCTATCAGGGGCGCCAGCATTTGTGGCTCTCGACAAATGATGGCGCGCACTGGGATCCCATTTCGCCCACCTTCAACGATTATATCCATTCCATTGGGCTTTCACAGGTCGATGCGGGTACGATCTATGTCGGAGCGGCCGGACAAATTTCTGTCACGACGAACGGTGGCACGTCCTGGAGTTCGAAAACATCCGGGATGCCGTCGGCGATGGTCACGTCCATCGTAACGACGGGCCGAAATACGAATTTCGCGCTGGCGAGTTTTTATACGCAGAACGGCCACCGCGTGATGCGCTCGACGGATAAAGGTACGACGTGGGCCGATGTTTCCGGCACGACCGGCGCCGCGCTGCCGCTCGTTGGCGTGAACTGCGTGGCGCTGGACTCGATCGCGCCGGAACGAATTTGGTATGCCGCGACAGATAACGGAATTTATTATACGCTCGACTCGGGCAAGCATTGGTCCATTGCCGGTTCTGGGCTGGGATTAGTGGCCTGCACCGATGTGGAAGTGCAGGCAGATAAACAGACGATTCGCGTCGCCACGTTTGGCCGTGGAATCTGGCAGGGAAATACCGGCACACTGCCGGTGGAACTCGCGGGATTTAATTTTCAAAAAGTGCAAACTCCAGCGCTTACCGGCACGGCACTTTCCTGGCATACCGACAGCGAGCACGGCTCGGCGTTCTTTGTCGTCGAGCGGAGTATCGACGGCATGGCATTCGTGGATCTTTCTCCGGCCGTCGAGACCAAAGCGCCGGGCGGCGAATCGAGTGTGGAACTCGATTACGCATTCTTCGATAGTACCCATTCCGCCGGCGATTATATCTATCAGCTCAAACAAGTTGATCTGGATGGCTCGGTCCATTATTCGAATTCGGTCGAGCTGCATTGGGGCGTGGGCGGTCTTATCGTCTCGCAGAATTATCCGAACCCATTCGTCATTGGTAATCCGTCAGCCGGCTCCGCCGCGAATTTCAATCCTTTCGGCCAAAGCCAGCAGGGTCCCATCGTCTCTCCGTGGCCGGAAACGCGCTTCCATTATGAGCTGCCCGATGCGGACGTGGTTACACTCAAGATTTACAATTCGATCGGCAACGTGGTTCGAACGCTGCTCGATCACGTCTCGCAGCAGCCGGGCGATCCCGATGAATTCTGGGATGGCAAAGGCGATGACGGCACCCTCGTACCGAGTGGAACCTATTTTTATGTGATCCAGACCGAGCATTTCGGATCGGCCATCAACAAGATGATTCTGATCTCCAATTGAGGCTTATCATTACCGCGAATCGTGTAACACCGGGAGTATACTCCCGGTGCTACACGGTCCTTGTTCTCCTCCTCTGCGCCGCCTCCGCGCGCGCGCAGACGGTTACACTTACCGGCGCGGTACGGGATCGCGCGGCGAGGGAAGCCATTCCCGGCGCCGCGCTCCATATTCTCGGAACCTCTCGCGGCGCGCTCACCAATGTCGATGGGAACTATCGGCTTGCGCTCGATCGCGGCACGCACTATACCATCCGTGTCACAGCGATTGGTTACCGGCCGGATACGCTCCGCGTCACGCTCTTCGGAGATTCGACCGAAACCATCGCGCTGGTTCCCGCGCCACTCATCGGCAAGCCGATTATCATCTCCGCGAATTCTTCGCGCGAGGAAGCGCGGCGCATCATGCACAAAGTCATCGATTCGAAAGACGCGTGGCAGTCGCAAATCAAGGATTATTCGTTTCATGTTTACTCGCGCGGGGATGTGCGATTAGGCAGCGATACCTCGAACAATATCCTCGCCATTCTCGAATCGGTGGCCAATGGGTATTGGAAGCGTGGCCAGGGGTACGCGGAACGCATCACGGCGCGCCACGAAACCGCCGATATTCCAGCGGAACTTAACCGCGTCGCGCTCTTCGATGTCGAAAATTTTTATAATGACCGCATCGACGTTCAGGATTATAATGTTGTAAGCCCCGTGGCGCACGATGCCTTCACCCGCTACGATTATGACCTGTTGGGTGAAGGCACGCTGAATGGCGTGGATATATGGAAGATCGAAGTCGATCCTTTGAATTCGATCTTTCCCGCGTTTTCGGGAACCCTTTGGATCGATAAAACGGACTATACCATCGTCTATCTCGATCTCAGTCCCAACGATGCAATCCAGCTTGGACCGATCAAGGACGTGCATCTCGAACAGACCTTTAGCTTCGTCGATAATAAGTTCTGGATGCCGTCGGACCTGAATTTCACTCTCGATGTTAAGCTCGAACTTCCGATTGTTCCTGTCATCCATTTTTCACAGACCGCCACGCTTCAAAATTATGCGATCAATACCGGCCTGCCCGATTCGCTCTTCCTGCGCGGCAAGCACACGGTCTCGCCCAGCGCGGATTCCGTCGATTCGCTCCATTGGGTTGCGATGCGCACTATCCCGCTGGCGCGCAGTGAAGATACGGCCTACCGCGTGTGGGATAGCGTAACACGCAGAGTCGATAGTCTTTTGAGCCATCCTCAGCCTCCCTCGTTCGATCCGCTCTCGCTGGCGCTCGATTTTATTTCCACCGATCTGTACCAATATAATCGCGTGGAAGGCTCCGATTTCCATTTGGAGCATGATTGGAAATTGACCGAGCTGCATCCGCTTATCCTCAACCTGATGGCGGCTTATGGTATTGGCGACGCGCGTTGGAAATATTCGGCTGGTTTTACGCAGGCGCTCACCATGCGCCCGGCCAGCGCGGTTACGGTGAGCATCCCGCTGGGCGGGGATTTCCATTTTACATCCATCAAAGCGCCGCCCGAAGTTAGTTCCTCGATCGGGGGACGAATTTACGATGAATATATCCGCCTCGGAACCGCATACGATCCGATCGTCAATACGCTGACAGCTCTTTTTCTGCACAGCGATTATCCGAATTATTATCGCGCGAAGGGATTCGAGATCGACTACGATTTAAATCCCAAGTCGATTTTTTCCGCGCAGCTACATTTCAAGAACGAGGTGGAATCGAGCGTGCCAAATGTGACGGACTTTAGCCTGCTCGACAAGCGCGATACCTTTCGAACGAATCCAGCCATTAACGACGGGCGCCTGCATGAAATGGGAGGATGGCTGACCGTGACGCCCGATTTGGGAAATTGGGATGGTTCGGTCAGCGTAAATATCAATTATTCCGCCCCTGGAATTGGCAGCCAGTTTAATTATGCGACCGGCCAGCTCGATCTTTCGCTCGAAGGCAAAATGGGCGGATGGGGAAAGGGGTGGTTCGAAGCGAAGTACAGCGATCTCCTAAGCGGTGCGCTGCCGGCGCAGAGTTTATTTATTTTTGAAGCGCGCGATGCCGTCATTGCGCCGAGAGGTGTGTTTCGAACGATGTCTCCATTCGAATTTCAGGGCGATCGCGCATGGTCGCTACAGTATGAGCAAAATTTTTACGATCTCCCGACACGATTGGTTGGAATAAAAATGCCGATCGATCTTCACTGGCTTGGTTTCGCGAATATTGCTGGAGCAAGCCTCTCGGACAAGACAAACGCATTTCAGCCAGCTCCCACCGCAACGCTGGGCAGCACGCCATTTGCCGAAGCGGGATTCGGTATCGGAAATATCCTGAATATTCTCCGCTTCGATGCCACCTGGCGGCTTACGCACCGGCTCGCGCATAATTTTTTCGTCACGGGGACGATGGCGTTCAGCTTCTAAACCTGGATTTCGCTGATTTGCGTCCCGTGTAGCAGCGGGAGTATACTCCCGCTGCTACACGGCGCATCGCCTTACCAGCGGTGCTGCACCGTGTAGGTAACTTTTGTTTCCCCATTGGCTTTTACTGGAACGTGAAAAACGATGGTCGAGGCATTTTGCTTTTCGAAGTCCATTGAATGCTCGGTGATCTCCCAATTCTCGCCAAGATTTTCGACGGCGTCGATTGTTACATCTTCGTCCTTGTGATTTTTGAGTGTAATTTCTACGGTCTCTTCACTCTCCTGGTTCCCAATCGTGCGAGAACTCGTAATCTGGCGGTCACCCACTAAATCGAAGGCGTCGCCGACGTGGAGCGTGATCTTCTCATCTTTGGGAGTGTGGTCGATTCGGTCCTCACCGACAAATTCGAGCGAGCCATCGTTATCGCGCTTCATTACGCGGATCACGCCCATCGGAAGCGGAATTCCGAGATTATTCGCTTTGGAATTTTCGAAGCTCACGGTAACCGCGACGCTCTTTCCGCCTTCATACGTATAGTGCTTCTCATCGCCGACTCCATTCGCTGTGAGCAGCGAAATTTGTTTTACTTCGTCGTTCTTCAAATCGGTTTGGCGGCCCAGATCATAGACGTGGTATTCGAACAGGCCGTGCTCTTGAAACTGTGGCGCGAGGACAGCGCCAGCACCTCTGGCTCCATAGTAAGGAGTTGCAACGGGCGGCGCGCGGTGCAGCGAACCGGCCACGAGCTTCAGCTTCGCATCCGAAAACGAAGCGCCGCTGTGGTTATCGACGCTCACCCATCCGGTGAGATCGAGCGTTTTCTCGTCATCGGCAAGCGCGGCGATATATTCCGCGTGCCAGGTCATTCCGCCTGTTTGATAGAGCACTTCGAGCGGCTCGTTCGAAAAATCGCGAGTAGATTGAAGTTTCCAAACGAGCGTCGGTTTCGTGATAAGGCCGCCGGCGAGTTCCGGCACGCTGATCGTGTAGCGCGCAAGATTCGGCAGCATCTCGATGCCGCTCGCCGTCGATAGCGTGAGCTTGTCATCTTCGACGGCGAGCAGCGTGCCTTCGGTCTTCACGCCTTTGTCATCGGTTACGCTGATCGTCTTATCGATATATTTCGAGAGCAGCTTGCTCTGGCTCACGAGATCGTACTCGTAATTTTGTTCGAGCACATCCAAATCTTTTGGATGATCAAGATCGGTGATCTTCACCGTGGTCGGGTCGATGCGGGTGGGCACGTCGCGCAGTTGAACGTCGCTCATTCCCTTGCGAATATCGAATGGCCGGACATCGCGAACGACGCCCAAGTCATTATTATAAACCGTAATGGCGACGGATTGGCTGGCCTGTGAATCAGTCTGAGCCTGCGCGGAAACCGCAAGGAAAAAAGAGCCGAGAATAAAAAGGTATTTCTTCATAATGGTAAGAGAATTGGTTAGAATGGAACGGACGGACGGATGAGAGAAATGTTACGCGGAAGGGCTAAGGCTCAATCTTCGGGACTAAGTCACACGGAGACCGGCAAGATAAGAGGAAATAGGCATTCGACTTTTCTAAGCCGCTTAAGTTACTTTCATGCATTCGAGGAATTATTATTCGAAGAACGCCAACGTGCTGCATCTTCACGCCAATAGGGAAGATAGCGATCCCAGTTGTAGAGCGTTTCGGGATCGAAATCGGCGCCGTTGGGCCACTCGATGGTTTCAATTTCAGGATTGAGTCGAACTTGCGCGA
>DASRZC010000032.1:0-13046 GCA_035686785.1 Kapaibacterium sp. (SeqCode) | reverse complement strand
CCTCTGATCGCCGCGTTCATTTGCGAAGCCGCGCGATTGAAATTTGGCGAAATTACATCGAAAGCGAGTTCGAAACCATCCCGCATCCGCCGATCCTCATTCCGGAATACCGCCAGATGCTGACGCAGCCGGATGGCGAATTGATCGTGGAGGAAGCCTAACCTGGATTACGCGGATTGGATGGATTTTCTGGATTACTATCGGTGATTTACAAACTTAACCACTGCCGAGTGTGAGATTGCCGCGAAAAGTTGTATGCTCGATACTAATCCCGTGAATCCATCTAATCCGCGTAATCCAGGTTCAGGGTTATTGCCGGATTATCTGCCGCGTAGCGCAGGCGTCCCCGCCTGCGATTCGCGCGAGGTACATTCCCTTCGGTAATGCCGAAAGATCGAGCGTGATTGATTGATCCTGGCCTGGAAGGAGCGACGCCGTTTGTTCCAGCACCGTTCGTCCCAGCGCGTCTTCCAGTTCGATGGATCCATTCTCCGATGCTCCGCGCAAAGTATATCGAAGCGAGACCTCACCCGTAGTTGGATTTGGCGAGATGCCATCGATCGTGAGTAATCCGTTTAACGCCTCGGAGAGCAATGGGCCGCCGCAACTCGTGCGAACCCGAAATTCACTATTGGCGGGCATGGCGCTCGCAATGCAATCCGATGGCCGCGAAGGATTTGAAGCGAAGCGGATGCTGTCGAGCGAAAGCTGCGTGGAAAGTATTCGTGCCTGATAGGCTGTGAAATGCAGCGTGGCGAGAATGGAATCCGTCGGCACTGGAGAAATATGGAAATAGTAATGTGCATCTCCATCGGCGCTACGATAATAATTCAGACGGTGTGTCCACGATTCGTCCACTCCGTCCAAACTAAGCAGATCATCATAGAATACCAATTGAAAATCCACGCTCGTGTCATCCGGAGGCAGCGCGCCGTGCTGGATAATTTGGTAGGTCACGCTTCCACCGGCCTCCGCGCTATCCGGTGGCGAAAGAGTAAGTTCCCATAATGGGGGATATTCTATCTCGCGGGCGAGCAAAATTGGCGCGAGCGTATTATCGGCATCCGATGTAATTTCGAGCGAGGAAGTATTCAGCGTTCCGCCGCCCGTGGTATCGACTTGAGTCAGGAGGTGAACCGTGTCCCGATCGCCAGGTCCCAAACAAAATGCGGTCGGTTCATTGGGCGCAAGTACAAACTCTGGGGTGCTGGTAGCAATCTGGCTCACGCACAGCGAGTCGCAGCCCGTATCTTGGATGACGACAAACGTATCGCGCTCCTCGCAGATCGAAGTCGCTCCCGCATCGAGTGACGGATCGAGTGAAGCCAATAACGCAGGACCTCGAATGACACTCGCGGTAAGCACGATCATTGTGTCTCCCGCCGCTGGACCATCGATGTTTACATGGTGGAGGAAGAGCGTATCCGTGGCAAGGCCGTGTGCATTGGGAGCGAATGTCAGAGTTAGCGATTGCACTCCTTCCGGCGGAAGGAGAATAAAGTTCGATGCTATGAGCGTGAAGCCATCGGAGTTCGAAAGATGAGCATTGATTAAAATCATGCTGTCGCAGCTCAGGTTCGTTATCTGAACGATGATTTCCGTGTCGCTCTGGCAGAAGGAACGATTGCCAAGTGCAACCGCTCCGGGTAATAGAGAAAGGGCAGGACCGGCTTTGGGAACCGTAGCATCGAGTGAGATCGTATCCAAACCCTGTAGCGCCGGCGTCCCGCCGGAATCCCGTCCCGTGAAGGAATAGACTAACCGTTCGGGGTATGCGCCCGGAATTTTGGAAGCGAAATGAATGAATAATGTATCCACTTCGCCCGGATAAAGAACTTTTTTAGAAAGATCGGGAAAAATTTGCCATGCGTAAGAGGAGATCATCGTGACTCTCGAAACCGTAAGCGTATCGCAGCCCGTATTGCGGAGAATGATCGTCGTATCCCACGAGACGCATGGCGCGGGCGCGACGAAATTAAGCGTTGTCGCCGAAGTGCCAAGCGTGGAAACATTGTGAGAGAATGTGATCGCAACTTCAACCGACGTATCGAACGGTGTGCCCGATGGCTCGTAATATCCTTTTAGGTGAATGAAATAACTTTGCTCGCCGGAAAAAGTCGCGGGTACTATCCCAAGTGGAATGGTATCCGCGTTCACGACGAGCGAATCGAACGGGAGAATGGAAAGTCCTGCCCATGCACTCGTGGCAGATGTAATATGAAGAACCTCACAACCGGGATTGGTGAATAAAACCGATGCCATGCCACCGGCACAGGAGGCGGCGGCTTTAGGCGCATTGGCGACGGCCGGTACGAACGTCGCCTGACCCGTAAACGCATGGACGATGGTTGGAGCGCAAGGAAAATCGAGCGGAATGATCGCGATGGAATCCGTATGCTTTAGAAGATCTTTTGGCAAAAATCGAATCGAAATTCGGATGCTTCCACTATTTGCCGAAACGGTATCCAACCCAATAAGTTGAAATGCGCCGGAAGTGTCGCCATACAATTTTATCAGCATGCGGCCCGTGACAAAGAACGAATCCACCGCAATGGAAAGCGTGGAGCTAGCACACTCCGCTGCAGTGGTTGCAAATGTTGAATGAATCGCTGGTGAAACATTCGCGGTCGATGTCCACACTCCGCCGGAATCATCGAAGACGGTAACCGTGAGGCCACCACACCCATAGACACAAAAGCGGGTATCGTCGAAATTCCCAGTTCGGTGCGGTCCGCCGATGCTATCCCAGGTCGCGCCACGATTCGTGGTCGTGAATACTCCATGGACATTTTGGAAATACATGCGGCCTCCTACCCCTTCGATATCATCGATCCAACTGGAAGTGGGCATGGCGGAAGTTGGATACCATGTTACCCCGAAATCGGGCGATTGCAGCATCATCGGGTTTTGTCCATCTTCCGAGCCGATATAAAAGATGTGGTGGAGGGTGTCGGCATAACTGCTAAAACCGCCCGTCCACCCAGAGGGAGGAGTAGTGTAGGACTTGGCCCACGTCTGACCGCCATCTTGTGAGTATTGGGCCACCGCATTCGTGAAATCATCCGCGCTCATCACTAAACGAGTGGCATCCAGTCTCGCTACGCTTTCGGGGACTAACACCGGCGAGCCATTCCAATATACATCGACTTCCTCCGCCTTGAATCTTGCAATGGACTGGATAAGCGTCCAGGTTATACCACTATCGGACGAGGACCAGCATTCATCGACGTAGCGTCTCGAAACGGCGGCGTAGAGCGTTTTTCCATCGAAGCAGCGGATCGAAAAGATATGGGCGTCACTCGCCATGGTCTGGCTTGGTAACCACGTAACGCCATCGCGGGTATAGAAAAATTGATCGAGGGTGGCGACGGCGCCGGTTTGCTCGTCCCAAAAATAACCGCAAAGTCCCGTGCTCGGCAGCATCCCGGCGGAATGCCACGTCCACGTTTGTCCGAATAAAGCCGAGGGGATAAGCATTCCGCTCACGATCAGGGTGAAGCACATAGCCAGCGATGCTCGGGCGGTGCTAAGAGGAAAGCGTCTCATGGAACTGTTATTCTTTTATAAATTCTTTGGTCGATGCGAGGCCCGCCGCATGAAGCTGGACCGCATAAAAGCCGGACGGAAGATTCTCCAAACCTAACGAAAAGTTCTCTTTTCCGTGCGCGATGAAAATGCTTTGCCGGCTTACGATCCTGCCGATCGCGTCTATGATCGAAAGCTCACCGGAGATAGCCGCATCCGCTGACGAAGTAATCGAAACGATGACATGACCGTCACCCGCTGCCGGATTCGGATCGATGTTATCGATTCGCACCGCGCCCGTCTGCAAAAAGTTCACAAGTTCGAGAGAGCCGCATTCCGGCAGTAGTGTAAATGCCGTTTGGCCGGTGTTAATGCTCGCAATGCAGTCCAAAGGCCGTGAAAGATTCGAAGAAAGGTGGATGCTGTCGAGTGAAAGCATGGTCGCCGCCGCGATCGTTTGATAGGCGGTGAAATGTATGGTGGCAAGAATGGAATCGGCAGGTACTGGAGAAACATGAAACATATAATGGGCTTGTCCATCGGCACTCCGGTAATGGCCTGAAATACTCGCCCACGGTTCGTCCACTCCGTCCAAGCTAAGAAGATCGTCATGGAACATCAGGACAAAATCCACGCTCGTCACGTCCGGCGGCAGCACACTCGATTGAATAATTTGGTAGGTCACATTCGCTCCGGCTGCCCCGCTATCGGGTGGAGAAAGATGCAGTCCCCACGTCACTGGATATTCAATCTCGCGGGAAAGTGCAATCGGCGCGATGGGCGGAACGGCATCACTCGTTACGGTGAGCAGAGCAGTGTTCACCAATGTGCCGCCGGTGGTATCAATCTGAGTGCGCAGCCAAACCGTGTCACTGGCTCCGGGCGCAAGGCAGAATGAACTACCGCGTGTGATAACAAATCCAGTCGGAGTAACAGAGTCCTTCACGCAGATCGAATCGCAGCCCGTATCTTGTATCACAACGAAGGTGTCCCGTTCCTCGCAAACATACGTTTGTCCGGCATCGATGGAACTTACAAACGATTGAAGCGCCTTCCGCGCCCCGGTAATGTTCACGCGAAAGAGGATTGACGTATCGCTCGCCAGCGAGCCATCGGTTCGGCTGAAATGGAGGCTGAGAATTTGCGTCTCCAAGCCATCGCTATCGGGCTGATACGCGATTTGTTTGTGCAAAATTCCGTTCGGTGGCAATATGGTATCGCTTGCATCCAATAGTTGGAATGACGCGCCGGGGTCCATGATATAATTACCGAATGCGATGCTGTCACAGCCGATGTTGATGAGAGAAATATTAAGAATGGTATCGTTCTCGCATAAGGTGCGCGTTCCGAGATCGAACGCCGTGTCCGAAAGCGCGACGTTCGGAGGGGCGGCGAGGACGGTTGCCCCAAGAACGAAGGAAACGGTTCCGGAGCTTCGCCCGAGGTAGGGATAGGTGAACCGCGTGTGATAATATCCCGGCGCGACGGACGAAAAGTAAATGTGAATGGAATCAATATCGTCCGGCAATAATCGAAGCGTATCTGTATTGGGTGAAATCGACCATCCGCTTCCGAGACTATCCTGCGCAAGCGGCACGAACAGGGTATCGCAACCAAAGTTTTGAAGTATAATAGTGGTGTCCGTTTCGGAGCATACCGGCACTGTTCCGAGATCGAGCCGGTAGGCCGAGGCATCGAGCCGCGAAGCGACATAGCCATCCTGTATGGTTGTCCAGACCGTCGTGTCGAATGGCGTGTTCGATGGTTCAAAGTATCCTTCGATATGGAGCGGGTAGGAGCGGACACCCGGGTGCGGTATCGCCGGACAAATAAAGCCCAGCCCACCAGTATCGGTAATTACGGAGTCGAACGGCAACGGGACGAGGTCGGGCGAATTGGAACTATCCAGCGTGATATGCAGCGGCTCGCAGTTCGGATTGGTGATGCGTACCTCACCCGTAACCTGAGCGCATGTTAGAATCGGCCACGGTGCCTTCACCGCGAGAGGCAGCAAATGTGCTTGTCCCCAAATCGGATGCGCGACCGGACAAGCGCCATAATCGAGAGAATTGAGCGAAAGCATCGCCGTGTGCTTCGCCAGATCAATTCCGTGGAAGCGAACCAGAACCTGATTCGAACCGGACGCCGGTGCAATCGTGTCCGATGAAATCAGCTCGAATACACCACTGGAATCGTTCTCGATCGTTACTAAGAACCGCCCGCGCTCGAACGCTTTATCGATCGTGATGGTAATCGTGGCGCTATCGCATTCTTTTGTCGATGCGGAGAATGTCGAGTGCAGTTGCGTAGGGCTGGGGGCGTCCCATCCATTGGCCAGCCAAATGCCGCCGCCATCATCGAAGGCGATAACAGCCTGGCCCGTGCAGCCGAAAACGAAGAAGCGAGCATCGTCGGAAACGAGCCGCGCCGGCCCACCGATATTATTCCAGGTGTTGCCGCTATCGGTCGTCTCATACATACCTTTGGACGTTTGGAGGAAGGTCTTGTCGTAAATTCCTTCGACATCGTCCATCATAAAAAGATTTTGCGGCAAGGCGTTGCCGCCTATGGGGAGGCACGTCCAATACTTTCCAGAATCGGTGGAACGAAACATTCCGGAAGCTCCCGATTCCGTGCATGCATAATATAATTTGTTGACACGGTCGGCACAGGCGCCGGAACCGGAATAATAATTATAATTAGGGCCTACGTTGGCGAGTCCGCCAACAAACCAGGAGCGTCCGCCATCGGTGGAGCTTGGGGGCGGCCCTTGCCCGAAAAAGTCGGAGGTGGATGCGATATCGAAGCTGTCGAGCCGCGCCGTCGTCGTACCACGCATGATGGGAGCATTCGACCGGTAATCCCAATAGACATCGGTGCCATTGTTGCCGGCCGGCGGATTCAGAATAACGTTTGCCGGAACTTGCGTCCACGTTACGCCGCTGTCGGTCGATTGCCAAAGTTCCTCAGACACATGTTCATACAGGACCGGAGCATAGAGCGTCGTTCCATCGAAACACCGAATAGAATTGACTAAGGACCCATACGGCAGCTTCAACCCCGCGCGCCAGCTTTGCCCGTCCTTCATATAATAAAATTGGGCCTGACCGGTCACTACCACGCCTGTGCCACTGTTCCAAAAATAGCCACACTGAATTCCAAAATCCAATTGCCCAATTCGTTCCCACGTCACGCCCTGCGCATAGCCCGCCGAAGGAAGCATCGGGAGGATCGTCGACGATGCTATCATCGCTACAAGTAGTACTCTCACTATTCGTCTCATCACACGCCTCCTCTCTCTACTAAGAAGACCCGCGAACCCGAAAATAATCTCAGATCGTCGTCGCTACTCCTTGATTATTCTCGCGCTCCGTACTACGCCCAACGTTGCACCTCCAGGTTGCGTTGTGCCTGGCATCGCGAGCCGCGTGAGGTACATTCCCGACGGAAGCTTTGAAAGATCGAGCGCGATCGATTGATTCGGACCGGAAGCGAGCGGCGCGGTTTGTTCGAGGATGGTTCGGCCCAGCGCGTCTTCGAGTTCAATCCTCGCAACTTCCGGATTGCCGCGTAAAGTGTAGTGCAATAATACCACGCCCGTCGTTGGATTAGGCGAGATGCCATCGATCGTGAGCAGGCCGCCCAGCGCCTCCGAAAGCAGCGGCCCGTCGCAGCTCGTGCGAATCGCAAATTCACTATTGGCCAGCGCGGCGCTCGCGATGCAGTCCGAAGGGCGCGAGAGATTCGAGGCGAAGAGAATGCTATCGAGCGAAAGCGCGGTAGCCAGTTCGCGTGCTTGAGACGCCGTGAAATGAATGGTGGCAAGAATGGAATCGCTCACGGGCATCGAAAAATGTAGATGATAATGCGCCATGCCGTTGGCATCGCGGTAATGTCCAACGATGCTGGCCCACGCTTCGTCCACGGTGTCCAACGTAAGGAGATCGTCATAAAACACCAACTCCAAATCAATGCTGGTATCATCCGTGGGGAGCGAACCCGTTTGAATAATCTCATACGTCACATCCGTCCCAGCCGCCGCGCTGTCTGGAGGAGAGAGCCGCAATCCCCACGCGGCGGGATATTCGATCTCTCGCGAAAGCGCAATGGGCGCGAGCGGTGGTTTGGCATCGCTGGTAATGGTGAGCACTGCATTGTTTGCCGGAGCGCCGCCCGTGGTATCGATCTGCGTTCGCAGCCAAACCGTATCGCTCTCGCCCGGCGCAACGCAGAATGCCCCGCCGCCATTTGTGATGCTGAAGCCCGTGCCGGAAAGCGAAACACCGCTCACGCAAACCGTATCGCAACCCGTATCTTGTATGACCGCAAAGGTATCGCGCTCTTCACAAAGATACAACGGGCCGGCATCGAGCGATGGGTTGTTCGCCGCGAGAGCGCCCGCATGTGGGAACCCAGTTCCGGCAAGCGGAATAGAGAACGTCTTCGTGTCACCGGAAACGGCCTGGACTTCGAGCGTGCCCTGGAACTGGCCGGTATCCGGCCCAACGAAATTCAAACCGAAGGTAACGGAGCTATCCGGCGGCACAATGATCGGTAACGAAGCGTTCGCCATCGAATAGCCCGAACCCGCCAGCGTGACCTGCTCAATCGTATCGGGCAAGCAGCCTTTGTTCGTAAAAGTTACCGTTGTATCGAGTTCGTGCTCGCAATAGGAGGGGCGGAAAAGCGAAATCGAGGAATCCTGAGAGAACAGCGCGATACCGTTCGGCAGCGAGCGTAAGGTCACGGGAATGGTCGTGTAAAAGAAGGAAAAATCCGTATCGACGCCAGACGCATGGGGGAAATAAAAATAATCGTTGAGGATCGAATCGAGACCGAGATAATGACCGAATACGGTTATGCTGTCGAATATCGAACCCGTGATACCCTGCGAAGTAAAGACAAAGAGAAGCGAATCGCGCGTGCCGATCCACGCCGTGTCCGGAAGCGAGACCGCGATATGAAACTCCGAGGCGATCGAAGCCGGAATTTGTACCGAGTCGATGCAAAGCGTCTGGCAGGAATCGATTTGGATCATCGCCGCCTCGGTATCCGGCCGGCAGCTTGCGGCAAACACCGGCGGAGCGGTGAGCCGCGCCGCCGGAACGGCGACGACGTGAACCTGGCGCGTCTCCGTCCAGTCCGAGCAATGCCAATGGTTCTCGAAGGTTAGCACCGCATTGCTCACCGGATGATGCGGATCGTATTGCATCCAAAGCGTATCCTCCTTGTGGATGGGAAGCGAAATGGAATCCTGTCCGAGAAGTCCAATATCTCCGAGGCTGTCATAGAGCGTAACTTTTTCCGACAAGCCATCGACATCGGCCCAGAACGCGATGGGAATTTTAAAGGGCTGGCAGGTCGAAGCAAGCTCCCATGGAACGTTCAGGGTATCCTCCTGATTGAGCGGCGCGCCGTTCGAATCGGTCATGTTGATGCCGCTGTGCAGGTCGTCCAGGCCACCGGTGGTGGTCATCTCGACGGGATCGACAACGCCGCAAGTTGGATTAGCAAATGGATACCATACCCACGGCATGACGACATGCTCACCCATGGGACCGAAGACGAACAGCGGAAGATGAGGACCCGAATCCACTGTAATGACCGAATTCCATGTTAGGCCGTCATCCGTCGATCGAAACATGCCGAAGGAATCCGTGATATAGATAACGGTACTGGCTCCATTCAGGAAATCAGGGCCAATTCCGGAACCGGTAGTGACCAATTGCCATGTTTGTCCGAAATTGGTCGAGCGCCATGCGGTCCCCCAGGAATTAGGGCAAACATACACGTTCTCGCACCGGTCGGCGAACGCGCCAGCGCTAATGGAGTCGCCCATGGGAACATTGCTCGAAATCCAATTCAGTCCGCCATCGCTCGAAACGAAAATATTGGCGGTGCCTTGCGCAATGCAGTGCATGGTATCCAATCGTGCGAAAACTTTCATCGGATCCGTGAGCGCCCGAATCGCGCCGGTGCCATCGGCATACACATCATTGGCATTCATAAGGCCGAGACCGGAGTACGTCCAGCTTCCTCCGGAATCGGATGAGATGAGGACATCGGTACCCTGCGAAGCGGCGTAAAGCTTTCCCTGAATGAATCGAATTTGCCGGATATAGCTGAGGCCAGCTGGGATTTTCGAAGTTTGCCAGAAACCCATTCTTTGGAGGACCGGGACCAAAAAATAGATAGTGACGACGCCGTTAACGGATGTCGTAATCATACCATTCTCAGGGCCGAAAAAATAGCTGGCCGTGTAAGAATAAGGGACAACCGGAATCGTGCAGCTGCCAAGCGTACCGACTTCATTCCATGTCCCATCAGTCGGAGGAGAAGCACCTTGCGCCCGGACGCTCCATGCGCCCAGGCTCAAAAAGCAGAGAATTGTCGCGAATGCAACAAAGACACGTCGAACCGGCACGGATTTGCCTTTCTTATAGCTATAAGGTAAAATAGTCCCCCTTAAGGTAAAAATCAGTCCCTATATAGAAGACTAATGAAAAGCGAAAAGGTAACCGAAAAAAGTTAAGAATTTTGAATTAAGAGTTAAGAATTAATAGAAACCGGGTTTGGCAGCTCTTAATTCTACTGGATTTCCGCGAAAAGCATCGCCCGTCCCGAGGAATAGAGGGATGCTTGCTGGAATCCACTCATCCCCAACAACTTACAAACAAGTTAATAAATCCGGTGGATAACCCGCCCGCCACTCTTGAAAGAATGTGGGAAAAAATAGGTCATTTTGGAGAACAATTTAGGCAATAATTTAGTAAGTTTACCGAACGAGAAACGAGCAACGAGTTACGGGTAACAAAGTTCGAGGCTGAGGGCTAAAAAGTTTTAGTCTTAGGAATGTAACCATAGCGGGGAGGACACGAGGTTCGTCCTTCCTACTGCCCCCAGCCCCCTGTTTGCGTGTGCGAAGATAGCGCCCCATTGCCGCGCACGCGATAACCCGAGACGACTGCACAACCGACCGCAGTAGCCGTGGGCTTCAGCCCACGGTCGCGGAGCGGGAGAGAAATCCACACCGCATTCGTAGCCGTGAGCTTTAGCTCACGGTCGCGGAACGAAAAATCCACACACCGTGACCCTTCGGCAGGCTCAGGGCAGGCTCTGAAGGTCACGGCTACACAATTTTAATCGAAGCACATTAATAGTGCTTCATATCTCGGCCTGAAAGGGCTTGAGTGCTGACGAAACAACCACAACTAACGTTATCAATCGGTTATGCAAATTACACGACGATTTACCCAGGCGGGCACCAGCCCCTTCGACGAGTTCCAATACACGAAGCGCGCGAGCGTGCTCCGTAATCCCGATGGCAAACCCATTTTTTCGATGGAGGACATCGAGGTTCCCAAACATTGGTCGCAGGTCGCGACCGATATTCTCGCGCAAAAATATTTCCGCCGTGCCGGAGTCCCGCAGATGGATTCGTTTGGCACGCCGCTCCGCGATAAGGATGGGAATGTTATCGTGGGACCGGAACGCTCGATCAAGCAGGTCGCGCACCGCCTCGCCGGATGCTGGCGCGCCTGGGGTGAAGACCACGGCTACTTCTCGAGCAAGGAAGACGCGCAGGCGTTTTACGATGAGATCGCCTACATGATCTTGCGCCAGATGGCCGCGCCGAACAGCCCGCAATGGTTCAACACTGGCATCGCGTGGGCGTATGACATCAAGGGTACGCCGCAAGGCCATTGGTACGTCGATCCGAAGACCGGCGAGATGACTCGCTCGACGGACGCTTACACGCATCCGCAGCCGCACGCCTGCTTCATTCAGTCGATCAAAGATGACATGCTGAACGAAGGCGGCATCTTCGATCTCGTCACGCGCGAGGCACGCATCTTCAAATATGGTTCCGGCACCGGAACGAATTTCAGCGCGCTCCGCTCCGAAGGCGAAAAAGTCTCCGGCGGTGGCGCGGCGAGCGGCGTGATGTCGTTCCTCAAGATCAACGACCGCGCGGCCGGCGCGGTGAAATCCGGCGGCACGACACGCCGCGCCGCGAAGATGGTCATCCTCGATATCGACCACCCGGACATCGAGCAATTTATCGAATGGAAAGCGCTCGAAGAGCAGAAGGTCGCCGCGCTGGTGGCGGGATCGAAAGTGTGCGATCTCTTTCTCAATATGATCATGAAGATCGCGCTCGATGGCGGCACCGACCGCAAGGAGAACCACGATCTCGACATCGCGATCAAAAAAGCGCTCGCCCGCGGCGTGCCGATGAACTATATCGTCCGCGCTTTGCGGATGACCGAGATGGGTTACGACCACATCGACTTCAAAACCTTCGACACGCACTACGAAGGCGAAGCATACCAGACCGTCTCCGGGCAGAATTCGAATAATTCCGTTCGCGTCACGAATGATTTCATGCACGCCGTCCTCACCGATGCCGAGTGGACGCTGAAATTCCGAACGAGCGGCAAGGCTTCGAAAAAACTTCCCGCGAAAAAGTTATGGAATGATATTACGCTGAGCGCGTGGGCCTCCGCCGATCCGGGTTTGCAATTCGATACTACGATCAACGAGTGGCACACCTGCCCCGCGGATGGCCGCATCAATGCGAGCAATCCGTGCTCGGAATATATGTTTTTGGACGACACGGCGTGCAATCTTGCCTCGCTCAATCTCGCATATTTCTATGATGAGGAGACCGGCGCGTTCAAACTCGATGATTACAAACACGCCATTCGCCTCTGGACGATCGTGCTCGAAATCTCGGTGCTCATGGCGCAATTTCCTTCCCGCGCCATCGCGCAAGGTTCCTACGATTACCGCACATTAGGGTTGGGCTACGCGAATCTGGGGACCATCCTCATGACGGCCGGAATCGCGTACGATTCTCCGCGCGCTCTCGCGATTGCCGGCGCGCTTTCGGCGATCATGACCGGCGAATCCTACGCCGCCAGCGCCGAGATGGCGAAAGATTTGGGAGCCTTTCCGCGCTATCAACCGAATCGCGATTCCATGCTCCGCGTCATTCGCAATCATAAACTCGCGGCATACAATGCCGCACCGGAACGCTACGAGCAGCTTACGATCAAGCCGGTCGGCATTGCGCCGGAGCAGTGCCCGGAAGATCTGCTCCAGGCCGCGCGCGATGCGTGGGACCGCGCCTATGCGCTTGGTGAAAAATATGGTTACCGCAACGCGCAAGTGACCGTCATCGCGCCCACGGGAACCATCGGCCTTGTCATGGACTGCGACACGACTGGCATCGAGCCGGATTTCGCGATCGTGAAATTCAAGAAGCTCGCCGGCGGGGGATATTTCAAAATCGTCAATCAATCGGTGCATAAGGCGCTCACGAAGCTTGGGTATTCCGAGAAGCAGATCGAGGAGATCGAGAAATATTCGAAGGGTCACGGCACACTCGTCGGGTGCCCGCATATCAACCGCGCATCGCTCAAGGCGAAAGGATTTACCGACGAAAAGATCGACGAAGTCGAGAAACTGTGCGATAACGTATTCGATCTAAAGTTCGCGTTCAACAAATGGACGCTCGG
>DASRZC010000031.1:0-26828 GCA_035686785.1 Kapaibacterium sp. (SeqCode) | reverse complement strand
GGGATAATGGAAGCCTCGCGCCTTGTAGCCGTGACCTTTAGGTCACGGTCGCGAAGCGGAGACGCTGGTGTTTTACACCGTGACCTGAAGGTCACGGCTACAATTGCTATTGCAATTTTGCTCGTCGTAATCGAAATCGGCTCGAATTATTCCGCAAACGACGAGAGCGGGAATTATATGGTCGAGGATTATACGCTGAACGTGCTCCAAAATCTTCCCCCGAACGCGATCATCTTTTCCACGCAATGGGATTTTTTCGTGAGCGGCGCATTCTATTATCAATTGGTCGAGCATGTTCGGCCCGATGTGCTCGTCGTCGATAAAGCCATGTTGCGCGACCGGCCGTGGTATTATGCGGAACTGGAAAAACGCGCGCCGGAAGTGTTTGCTCGCGTGAAGCCGGAGGAAGAAGCATTCCTTCAATATCTTAATGCCTTTGTTGCCGGTAAGCCGTTCGATCAAGCCGCGATTGCTCCAGCATACGAACGATTTACTTCCGCGCTCGTCGAGCGTAATCTCGACCGGCCGATTTACGAGACGCAGGAAATGGTCGAGCAGCCGGATGAACTTTTCGCGCCAAAAATGAAGGCAGTTCCCGCTGGAATCGCCTATCGGCTCGTGCCGCGAGATACATTGTTCGATGTTGCGCCGCCGAAGCTGATATGGAACGATAAGCACTACCGTTTACGCGATTATTATACGGACGAATTGCGAACGCTCGAGGCATTGCCGCTCGCGAGCTATGGCCAGTTACAAATGCGGCTTGGAAAAAAAGATTTAGCGAAGCGATTCTTCGATGCCGCACTGACGTTTACACCAGACCTCGGCGCGAATTTGGATAACCTGAGCGAGCGCGACCGCGGCATCGCCGAATCGGCGAACGAGCAATTCGAACGAATTCGGAATGCGAGAGCTTCGCTGGGCAAGTAATATTATGTGTGGGACGAAATGGTATTTCGTCCCCTTCCGTACCATAGGGCCGAAATAACATTTCGGCCCACACCACCTTATTATGAGTTTTACACACCGAATTACCGAAGCGGACATTCACCGCATTGACGTGAGCGACATGGCCGGCCACATCGCGCGGATGGGCGAGCATATTCGAGATGCGATAAAAATCTTTTCCGCCGCGGCTCTTCCGCCGATGGAAAGCAAGGGGCCGATCATCGTTCTCGGAATGGGCGGCTCGGCTATCGGCGCCGATCTCGTGCGCTCCTATTTATCTGGGTCCTTCATTGTTAACCGCTCCTACGATCTCCCGAAATTCGCGAATACTCAGTCGCTTATTATCGCCACCAGCTATTCCGGCAATACGGAGGAGACGCTTTCGGCCTTCGAGCAGGCCGTCGAGCGAAAGCTTCCGATTATTTGCATCACGACGGGCGGCACGCTTGGACGTCGCGCGAACGAGTTAAATCTTCCGGTGATTTCGCAGCCTCCCGGAATGCAGCCGCGCGCTGCGTTGGCGTATTCATTCGTTCCAATTCTTCTCCTTATCGAAAAGCTCGGTCGGGCTGGAAGCAGCATCGTGGGCGATACTTCCGACCTACGCGCGAACCTCGAACGCGCTGCCGCGATGCTCGATACGCTTGCGGAACGATACGGATACGGGCATCTCGATGATAATAATGCCGCATTCAAACTCGCCGGTGAAATCGCGCACCGGATTCCGGCGATCTATGCAGCATCCGATTTTGAAGCGGTAGCCTTGCGCTGGCGCGGGCAAATCCAGGAGAATGCGAAGCATGTTGCCTTCAGCAATTTGCTGCCGGAGATGAATCATAATGAGTTGGAAGGATGGGGGCATCCAATCGATCTTATTCAGCATTTTTCGGTGATTTTCCTGCGTTCTCAACCGGACGAGCACCCTCGCGTAACGAAGCGGTTCACGGCCATGCGCGAGGTTTTCCGCAGCAAGCAAGTGGATGTCATCGAACTTGCCGCCGAAGGGGAAACGCGGTTAGAGCGCATGATGAGCCTCATCGCACTCGCCGATTGGACGAGCCTCTACCTTGCGCTTTTTGCCGGAATCGACCCGACGGCGATTACCGCCATCGAGATGTTGAAGCAAAAAATGGGAGAATAGTAGCCTCCTTTCGTCTCGCCAATCCCTTCGATTTACTCGGCATGGCCCCAAACTTTCGTATTTTTGTACTCCCAGTGGGCGGGAAGCATTCTCGACGCCGGGAATTGTTCACGATTATTTATTAAACGTATGATGAAGTACCTTGCAATCGGCCTTTTCTTCGCTTTTGGCATCACCACCGCGCGCGCGCAGATAACGCTGGATACGGCCCAATGGCGGCTGGTTTCCGGGGCGAGCGAGTTAACCGGGATTACGAACATGAAGTGGTCCTCGAACGATACGGGATTCTTTTTCGGGTCCGATGTAAATCTCACACGAACGGTCGATAGCGGCAATAACTTCTCCGTCCTCTCGTTTCCAAATCCCGTCGATACGATTCATTTGGACACGAACGGCCATCCATACGTGGTCTATAACCATCATTCAGCGATTCAAAGTGTCGCCGATATGACGTGGCCGACACAAAACACGGGCTTCGTTGTTGGATCCACGGGAAGCGATAACTATGGCCATACTCCTCTTCCGACGGTCCTTGTGACACAAGATGGAGGGACAACCTGGAGCCAATATTATCCTACTAATAATGATACCGTTATCACCAGGGCTGATACTACTATTAACAAAAATGTCAATCCGCCGGACACTACGATTACACCTGCGGATACCGTTATTAATCCTGAACTTTGGAACAATGTTTACTTCCCTACGCCGAGTGTCGGGTATGCTTCCACCATGTTAGTCGATGGCTCGAAAGATTTCATCACGAAAACAACGGACGGCGGAAAGACGTGGACCAATCTCTATCACTCCGATAGCCTGACCTTCGGAAAGCTCTACTTTATCGACGCGAGTAATGGGATGTTGTTTGCTTCGGGGAACACCGACCATATTGGTTATACGATTGACGGAGGCACTACCTTCCGCTTTGTTTCGGTCGGGACCGATTCTCTGACGCATTTCCTTCATTGGAATGACGACCACTCCTGGCTGGTGGGCAGTGACAGCATCTATCGCTCGGTCGATTCGGGCAAGCATTGGGTAAGTGTCGTTCCGTATGATGCGTCCGCCCAGGCTGCGACCATCGCCGCATTTCACGATTCGGTCGGTTTTGTATTCAGGGCCAATGCGCCGGTCGTTCTTCACAGCATGGATTATGGCGCTACCTGGAAATCGGACCGGCTTCCGAAAGTGGGAGCGGATACGATTCTTCCGTTAGCCGCCTCCATGCCATCTTCCACCGAGGCTTATCTGCTCGGCCAACTTCAACAAACCAATAATGTGCTGATGAAGATCGCGTTCCCCCCAGCGCCGCAACAAAATAATGGAAGCGTTGCAATGGCGCCGAGTGAGGATGGCCAATTCTCCGCCGCGATGCAGGGCAATGCGATTCTTTTTACCGCGAACTCCGCGGCCCGGCCACGCACGATCGACATCCTCGATGTCTTAGGACGGGTATGCACTTCGATTTCGCTCCCGCCCGGCGCGACCACTTCCCAGCTTTCCTCCGGGCTGCTTCGGCAGGGAACCTATTTTGCGCGATTGGGCAGCGCGATGGTCAAATTCGCGGTATGGCAGTGATTTAATGCGCGCGTAATTTCCGGATTTCTTCCGTCAATACCGGCAGCACTTCGAAAGCGTCGCCGACCACGCCATAATCGGCGATGGAAAAAATGGGCGCGTTCTCGTCCTTGTTAATGGCGACGATCGTTTTCGAGCTGGACATTCCGGCCAGGTGTTGCACCGCGCCCGAAATGCCAACAGCGACGTAGAGCGTCGGAGAAACCGTTTTTCCAGTTTGGCCGACCTGCTCGCTATGCGGACGCCAGCCGGCATCGACCACGGCGCGCGAAGCGCCCGTCGCGCCGCCAAACGCCGCCGCGAGATTTTCGATGAGCGCCCAGTGTTCCGGTCCGCGCATTCCACGGCCACCGGAAACGATAATATCCGCCTCGGCCACATCGAGCTTGCCTTGCGAGAGCACCAATTCTTTGGTATGCTCTTTAAAATCGGAATCTTCAAAAGAGACGGTCGTGGACGCAGTGGACGGAGTTTGGGAAGGCGCATCACCGGATGCTTTCCAAAGATTGGGCCTCGTTGAGAAAACTTTTACCGGCGTGGTAATCCGCACATTCATCTGCGCTTTGCCGGCATAGACGGGATGCGTGGCAACGATCTCGCCGGAGGTATTCGTGAAGGCGGTAACGTCCGGCACGTAACCCGCTTCGAGAAGAATCGCCACGCGCGGAGCGAGGTCCTTGCCGCGTCCGGTCGCGCCGGTGATGACGATGTCCGCCTTGGCCTGTTTCGCTATTTCCGCGAGCGCCTTCGCGGTCGCATGAGAGGAATAATGTTCCAATCGTGGATCGCTCGCGGTATAAATCGTACCGACGTTCAGTGCCTGCGTTTTATCGAGCAGCAGCGCGGCATTCGCACTGACGATAGCCGCCATCACATTCCCACCCAGCGAATGCGCCGCGCTGATCGCTTCGAGCGATGGTTTTCGAATTTGGCCGTTACGTTCTTCTAAGTATACAAGAATATTCATAAATTCTTCTGTCTCATTCTTTAACAACCGATCGAAGGTCGCTCCTGCCATCCAAATATTCGACGCGTATGAAGTACGCGCCGGGCTGTAGCCGCGAGAGATCAAGTTGCAAGTCTCCGTTCGCGGCATCACTGATAGCTGGGGTAATAATGCTAACAGGAACACCGATGAAATTCTCCACTTCGATTTGCCGCAAATCACTCTGGATGCCACTTAACATTACAAATCTCGTTGTAGGATTTGGAAATACCACAAGTGAGCGTCCAATTGTGGTTTGAGATACACCACTCTGGACCGGCGTGAACACTTCGAAGTCATTGACAGGGCTATGAGGACGGTAGCCTCCAAGCGTATAGAGTTTGCCGTCGATGACTTCACCTTGCAGATCGGTCCGTGAAGTGAGAATGCCAGTCGTCTTCGGCGTGCTCCACGCGTTAGTAGCTGGATCGAACATCTGTAATTCGTTTGTATCTGGTGATCCGGTCCACGATCTTATAGTTCCAAGATCGAACGCGATATTGCCACCAGCAGCAACATAGATTTTACCTTCGATTACCCCAGCGGCATGGAACGCACGTGAAGCGAAATATCCTGTCGTGGTTGGTTGGCTCCAAGTGTTTGTTGCTGGGTCGAATATTTGAACAAGGTTTGACGTCCCGCCAACGCTGTCTTGACCACCGATAAGATAGATTTTCCCATTCGCGACACTGGCGCTCATGCCGGCGGCCGGAGAATATGGACCCGTGGTCTTCAGAATTTTAACAGTGAGTGTCGAGGTATCGAGCACCTCTATGGTATCGATGGGCTGACTGGGGCCATAGTTTTTTGCACCCCCAAAGATGTAGATGAGTCCACCTAAAGCTGCCGATGCGGGAGAGGCGCGAGGCACGAAATGACCAATTGTTGCTGGGCGCGTCAATGTCCGGGCTGCAGGATCGACAACGATGAGGTCCGAATCCATTTGACCCTGATCCCATCCTCCTACAATATAAATTTTGCCACCAACAGTGCAGGACGTCCCTCCGAACAGAGCGCTGTCCTCGTTCGTGAAGCCGGGAGTCGTCCAGCTTTGCGTTGCCGGGTCGAATTCTTGGATTGGTATCTGGAAAGCCTCCTCTCCGCCGATAGCATAGAGCATTCCATTAACAACACCCGTATAGTATGAATAACGTGCCGAAAATGAGTCCGATGGCTCACTCACCCATATTCCTTGTGAGAATGCACTCTGAGTCATTTCACAGAGGAAGAATGACACGGCGAAAAATATGATATGGTTCTTTTTCATTGTTGAATTAGGGTTCCTAAATAACTTTTGCTTCTTCGTGCAGCAACCGGGCAAGTTTGTGCGCGGCGCCTGCCGCATTACCATCGGATTTAATGATCTTGTTTGCGCGCCGTTTCTCCGGTTTGGTCATTTGAACGATCTCCGTTCGCGCGGCTCCGGGCACTCCAACAATTTCCTGAATCGGCTTTTGCTTGGCTTTCATGATATTCGGCAGCGATGGGTAGCGCGGATCGTTCAATCCCTTTTGCGCAGCAACGATGCACGGCATCGCAAGCTCGATCACCTCGCGGCCGCCTTCGATTTCCTTTTCGGCTATGGCCGTACTTCCTTCGACGGCGAGGCTGACCACGACGGTCGCCGCCGGAAGGCCGAGCAATTCCGAAAGCATCGGCGCGATTTCCATTCCATCGAAATCAATCGACTGCTTGCCCAGCAAGATAAGATCGGGATTCAGCGGCCTGATCGCCGCGGCAAGCATCTCCGCCACTTGAAAGGAATCGTTTTTTTCGCCCGTAACTAAAATTCCCTTATCGGCGCCCATGGCAAGAGCCTGACGAATCGCGTCCTTCGCTTGCGCGGAGCCGGCGGAAATAACCGTCACTTCGCCCTTCTGTTTATCGCGAAGCCTGAGCGCCTCTTCGACGGCGAATTCGTCATACGGATTGAGGATAAATTTTACGCCCGCCGGGTCCATCGACTTACCATCGGGTCCGACGAGGACCCGTGTCGTGGTATCCGGCACCAGGCTAACGCAAACGAGTATGTTCATAAATCAGTCAGCTAACGATAAAGGACCTCGCCTCATCCACTCCCTCGTTCATGGCCTCGACTTCGAGATTACCGTAGGGTGTGATAAAATGTGGCGCATCTTTATGAGCGGCGGTCTTAAACACCAGGCGACGGTTCAAGATTTCAAAGATATCTTTCGAAAGCAATAACTTCGCAATCGGTTTTTCCCGCTCGAAGAGATAACGCGCCTGCGCATAGATGGCGCTCTTGATCGTCTCGAACGAAATATCCTCTTCAGAAAGCTGGACGCGGACGAGGTCGGCTGGTGCGGAATCCATTTGCGGAGCAGATGGAGGAACGGGCTGAGAATCAAGTGGCATGAGTAAGAGAAACAGTGTAGTGGGAAATCAGTTGCCGGCGTAGGCCAACTGGCCGGCGTAAAGGAGCGTCTGGTATCGCATTTCAATTTTGCCATTCACAGCATTTCGGTCAAAGATTTCGCGAAGGCGAAGAAGCATCGGTTCATAATTCGGAGCTTCAGGATTCGGTACGTAAGACGAAGAGAGTAGTCTCCCCTCGAGTGACTCATAATCGAGCACTTGCACATTATCGAATCTCCGCTCAACGATCGTATCGGTGCGCAATATATTTACCGTTCGTTTGCCATTGGAGGAGGCGATGTTGGAATCGGGCGAGGATCGAATCACCACATTCCTGTGATTGATCTCAACATAATCGGTCCCGTAGTCTAATAGTAACTTCTCGTACTCACGGAGAAATGGTGTGGTATCGGTCTCACGGTCGTTCCATAAAATCACTACCCACCCGCCGGGCCGAAGTATTCTTCCAAATTCATTACTCGCGCGATCCACGTCGAACCAATGCAACGCCTGGCCAGCAATAATGTAATCGACCGAACGATCAGGAAGCGTCGTCTCCTCCGCCGTGCCCACCACGCTTCGAAAATTCTTATAGGTCGAAAGATACTCTTCGCCGGCCTCGCGCATGGCCTTATTCGGCTCGATGCCATAAACGAAATTTCCAGACTCGAGGAATAGCTCGCTCGATATTCCGGTGCCCGAACCAACATCGGCAATTACATGGCTCACTCGAAGCCCGGTCTGCTCCCTCAGCGCCTGAATGACCGCGTTCGGATAATGCGGTCGGTATTTTCGATACGCGTCCACGCGGGAGGTAAATCGCTCGGTAGCAGCAGTATGCATCGAGGAATATTACGCTTTCAAAAAGAAGCTGTTTCGTAATTTGAGATAAATAGGTTTTGGCTGCCGTAATTTTGCATTCGTGAAAAAAAAGAAAACCATCCCCGGTTGGACAACAACGGCGAAAAAGACGATTGCGGAGAACCCATTCCTCAGACTCGAAGAGCATCGGCGCGAGGAAGAAGGCACGGGCCGCCACGGATATTTTTTTATCGTCGAAGCGCCGGACTGGGTCAATATCGTCGCCATCACGGACGAGGAGGAGATCGTGCTGATCGAGCAATTCCGTCATGGCAGCGAGCGGATCGAACTGGAAATCCCAAGCGGCATCATCGACGAGGACGAAACTCCGGCCGATGCCGCGCTGCGGGAATTACTTGAGGAGAGCGGTTACGAACGCAGCGACCGAAGTGAGTTTAAAAAAATTGGCGAGGTAATTCCGAATCCTGCGTTTATTCGCAACAAGTGCTACACGTATCTACTGACCCATGCGAGGCTCACGGGGATGACGCAATTCGATGAGAACGAGAACATCCGCGTTCGGCTCGTTCCACGACGTGAGATCGAGCGCCTGATTACCACCGGGGAGATTCAACATTCGCTCATTATCAGCGCCTTCTATTGGCTGCAACTGGCAGGGTATTAATGGACACTCTGGTTTACTCTCTCAGGATGTCATTGCGAGGAGGATTTTTCGACCGAAGGGAGAAAAATCCGGTCCCGAGATGTCGAGGGAAGCAATCCCTTGGTTGAATGCAAGGGATTGCTTCGTCGAATCGAACTCCCTTCGGTCGTTCGATTCTCCTCGCAATGACGGTAAATCTTACGTAATCAGAATTACCTCAAAGAAAATAAAAATGCCTCACCCTCAGGGAAAGCAAGCGCTTTTAGTACCCCTGGATGACGGGTGAGACATTCGGCGAATCCGCGACTCTTAAGAAACGGACCCGCTTGGTTTTGCAGGAATAAAATGCACCCCGGACATTCAAAGGTACTATCCGGAACGCAATGGTTCGGCGACGTTTGCAAACGTTACCGGATTTATGATAATCCTCTCACGTATGGGAAAAATTCCGATTCCGCTAAATTATTTTCGATAAGATTATTCATTAAAAATAATCCTCAGGAAAATAACGCTACGATACTTTCTCCGCGTGAATGGCGGTAGCGGCTCGTTCCGGTTTTCGCGGGTCGCGCGTTGGGGGCCGGCCTTCGATTTGAAGTTGGAGGGCATCCGAGAAGATTAACTTCTTTTTGATTACGGTCTGCTCCAGGACGGGCACGAGCGGTACCGAATCGATCTGGCTGGCGGCGAGAATATCCGCTTCGAAGCCAAGTTCGATCAGGTTTCGGCCGTGATCCGATTCGATCAGCGTGCGGTAAATATCGGAGCCATATTGGCGCGAAATGGAGAGCGCCGCGCGGGCGCTGTCGGATAAATGATCGTGTGGCGCTCCATTCTCGCTCGCCACGGGAGCGAACCGGCTTTGAAGGTGCGTGATGAGCATCCCCGCGCACGTAGCGTCCTCTAAGGAAAATTCTTCCTCGCGCCCGCTGCAAAGGATGATAAGATGTTCAGAGGCAATGCCTTCGATCGTGGCCAGCGCCTCGATCGTCGCCGAAAGATTTACGAAACTCGATACATAGCACTGCCGGGCGTATTTTGCTTTCGTGAGCGCCACGGCGCCATTCGTCGTCGTCAGGATAAGCGCCTTGCCTTTAACGGCTTCCGGAGTGTATTCGAACGGAGAATTCCCAAGTTGGAAACCCTCGATGCGCTTGCCGCCGCGTTCCCCGCAAAGGATCGTCGAGGTCGAATGCAGGTTGCCGACGATCTTCATCGCCTGCTCGACGGACGCGACCGGGATGATCTCGCGCGCGCCCGCGCGCATCGCGTACGTGATCGTCGTCGAAGCGCGGAGCACATCGATAACGACCACGATCTTATCGCGCAACTCGAGTTCGTCGAGATGATTCGGAGAAAAATAAACAGTTATTTGCACACGAGTATAGTTAGTGAGGCAACAGCCCGCAAAGCTCTGCAACAGAACCTCGGTTTAAAACGGCCAGCCTGTAACCCGGAAGTTTCGAGAATCTCTCCCTTAAATTACGAGAATATTACAGGAACGTTACCGCGCCGGAGCAGCTCGCCAAAGCAACGCCGCTCTCCAAAATTCGGGCCGGGGGCAACGCATGAAGGATTACGCCCGGTATTCTTCCATCAGCTTCCGCGCAATGACCATCCGCTGGATTTCGCTCGTCCCTTCGCCGATGGTGAGCAGTTTCGAATCGCGCCAGAATTTCTCGACCGGATATTCCTTAATATAGCCATAGCCGCCGTGAATTTGCACGGCCTCTTCGGACACTTGAACGGACGCTTCGCTCGCGAACAGCTTTGCCATACTCGCGGCCTTGCTGAAGGACTGCCCATTATCGCGGAGCCACGCGGATTTCATCGTGAGCAGCCGCGCCGCTTCGATCTTCATTGCCATCTCCGCGAGTTTGAATTGTGTCGCCTGCTGCTTTGCGATCGGCTTGCCGAATTGCTCGCGTACTTGCGCATATTGGATGGCCGCTTCGAACGCCCCTTGCGCGGTGCCGACAGAAAGTGCGGCGATGGAAATCCGTCCACCATCCAGTATTTGCAGCGCCTGCACAAAGCCCTCGCCTTCCTGCCCGATCAAATGCTCTTTCGGCACGCGCACATTTTCCATCACGAGGCTCGAGGTATCCGAGCAGCGCATGCCCACCTTGTTTTCTTTTTTCGAGGCATGAAATCCGGGCATGGACTTATCGAGCACGAAGGCGGAAATCCCTCGGGCGGCGTGCGCCCGATCGGTTACCGCCATGATAACCGTCGTATCGCCTACGGTCCCATGCGTAATGAAATTCTTCGAGCCATTGATGATATAATCGTTGCCATCGCGAACGGCGGTCGTGCGCGTGCCGCCGGCATCCGAGCCGGCGGAAGGCTCGGTGAGACCCCATGCGCCTAAGACTTCGCCGCGCGCAAGGGCCGGAATATATTTTTGTTTGATCGCCTCCGAAGCGAATTTAAAAATATGGCTCGAACACAGCCCGTTATGCGCCGCAACCGAAAGCGCGACCGCCGGATCGACGCGCGCGATCTCTTCGATGATAATCGCATTCTCCATCGCGCCCAAACCCGCGCCGCCGAGTTCCGTAGGCATGAGCGTGCCCAAAAATCCAAGCTCACCCATTTTTTTGAAAGCTTCCATCGGGAAAGCTTGGGTTTCATCCCATTCGAGCCGGTGCGGCTTGAGTTCGGTTTCGGCGAAATCGCGAGCAACGTCGCGGATGGATTGCTGGTCTTCCGTTATCGTGAAATCCAGCGCGTCGAGAGAGAGGGTATCATTCATGCGCGTGCGTGAACATGCCGCGCGAGGGGAGGGTTCGAAAAAAGGGAGGGGCCGGTGTTACAGCCAATCTCCGTTTTTTTGTTTTTCTATAGGGCACGATTCCAGCCATGGCCAGCTTACAGCATACTACTCGTTCCATTAAACTGAGTTAAGAAAGGTCAAAACATGAATTCTCTCCGATTAACCTCCTTCGCGGCTATCGCATTATTTGGTTTTATCATTATAGCAGCGGTGCCGAGGACGCTACTGGCACAACCCGTAATCAAAGCACCGGATACGGTGGCGATGACGGCCATGGTTGGTTCACGCACTTCGCAGTATGTTACGGTCACGAATGAAACCGATTCCCAGCGGTTCGTCATGATCGGATCTGCCTGGCTCGATACAATGGACTTTCCGCCCTTCGTGGACTCGGTCTTACTTGCAGCAGGTACCAATCAAAGAGCATCGTTTACCGTATGGTTTGCACCTAAATCCGCAGGGACTTTCGTGGAGATGGTGTATCTCCAAGAAGCATTCAGCAGCGAACTCGATTCCATAATCCTAATCGGCACGGGAGTTCAACGCCAGCCGCTCATCGTCACCACTTCCGGTAGTATTGCCGATGCTGGCCTTACCGATACGGTCTGCGAAACGATGACGCTTCGCAACCCGTATCCATCCGGCCAGATTAAACTTAAAAAAATAGAGACCGGGCTCGCGATGGGCTATATGCTCGATATGGCCGGATTATCGCTTCCCTATACGTTATATGGGGATTCCTCCGTTTCTTTTGGAATTTGTTTCACCAACCGGGGACAATATCACGCGTATGATTCTCTCGGCATCGAGTATGAAGATATCGATCAATCTTCGAGAGGGCTGAATCTCGCCCTCAATACGCTCGTTCACGGGAATGTGCCGGATACGAGCAGCATACCGCTCGGTTCAGATTCCGCGACGGTCAATATCACTGCCTCGGGTCCCGGACCGGTCGAACAAATTGTGAGTATCGTCAACAATACCGGCACGAGATTGAAGATGGACAACATCCAGCTCGAATACTCCGGATGGAATGAGCCGTTCGATGCCGTGATCGTTTCACCGGATTCGGCCTGCCCGTTCTATGTACCGGATGGCGGGGTAGTCCTGGTCGGGATTTGCCTGGTCGATACGGCAATGGGAACCTTCAATGACACGCTTTATATTAATTCCGAACCCGGAATCGCATCGCAGAAAAAGTTTGTCCCGACCGGAACGGGCGCGCGGGCCATTTATATTCACGCGACGCGAACCGCTTCGGGAGTGGTGGAGCAATCAGACGCAACGGTTCCTCCCATTGCCGACCCAAACCCCACCGCCGAATCCACGTTCCTTTCCTTCACCACGGCGAGCGCGGGAAATGTGAAGATCGAAGTGTTCGATGCGCTGGGGAATAAAGTTACCGGCGGCTTTTCAGGTACGCTCGCAGCGGGCAATCACACCGAGCCTGTTTCGCTCGTAAATCTTCCAGCCGGTGTTTATTATGCCCGTATCCAAACGGAAGCGGGTACCAAGACTATAAAATTAGTGAAGGAATAACCATTGCACAAGGGGGGACGTGCGCGGCACGTCCCTACGCCGCCGCGCCAACGCCGCAATACTCATCAAATGCGGATTTGAGGGTTCCGGCAATCTCCGAAGCAGAGTGTCCCTCGATCTGCCAGCGTTCGAGCATCCAGACCAACTCGCCATCGCGGAGCATCCCGAAGGCCGGCGAACTCGGCGCGAAGCCGGCGAAATATTGGCGGGCGCGGGCGACCGCTTCGGTGTCGTTGCCGGCAAAGGCGCTGATCATGCGGTCGGGGAGGGTGTTGTGCGTGGCCGCAAGCCCCAGCGCGGGCCGCGCGCTTCCGGCCGCGCATCCGCATACGGAATTGATAAAAATAAAGGTGGTGCCGGGCTGCTTAGCAGCCGCCTCGACATCCGCCGCGGTTCTCGCTTCTGTAATTCCCAGCCGCGTCACTTCGTCGCGCATCGGCTTGATCAAATTCTCATCGTACATAAAATTTTCCTTTCAAAAATGTGAGAACGTAACACCAGGAAGCGGGAAATTCGTTGCAACACCGTCTCGCCGGTAGTGGCTCACTTTGAGAAAAAATGTTTAGAATTGTCATTCCGAGCGGAGTTCGTCCGACCGAAGGGAGGACGAACGGAGTCGAGGAATCTCGTGTGATTTGGCAGTAAGGTGGACTGCAAGAGATTCTTCGACTCCGCAAAACTCCGCTATCGCTCCGTTTTGCTCCGCTATCGCTCCGCTTTGCTCCGCTCAGAATGACATAAAAACTAAATTGAATTCAAACTGTGCGCTACCATCCCTTCGGGACTATCTTGGTTTATAAATCAAGAACTTTTGGCACACGGTATCGCTCGCGAGATAACTATTTGCAAGTAATTCTTTCAATGGCCGGAAGAGCGTATCCGTTTCAACCAGCGATTCGCTCGTTTCGGCCCGATGACGGAACGCCGTGGTATCGAAGCGTTCCACCACCATGGTTGTGGGCTTTTTTCTGGCGAGCGAATCCTGCATCGCGCAGAGATCAGCATCGGGAATGACACCACTGGTAAAGAGGAGCATATAAACGAAGCGTGTAGCCGGCATTCGGTCCGCGCGCCAATAGGCGCCCGGTTCTTCGCCAAAAATAAATACTTCGTCGCTCGGTTTCGTATGATTCGAAAGATACCTCGCCAACGAATCGGTGCATGGCGGATAATAGAGGCTCCGCTTCGCGCCGAGCGTCGCGAGGTACGCGGAATGATTTCGAATGGACTGAAAGGCGTCCATCGTATAGTGAATTCTTCGCCGCGCGCTGGGCGTGATGAAGATCGTTAGCAAGACGACCGCTATCAGCGCGGGCATTGCAAACTTCGGGACGCGGCTGCGAAGGAAATCATAAACATATCCGGCGGAAATCGCGCAGAGCCACACTAATCCGGGCAAGATCACGACGTATTGATAACCCCATCCTTTTCGCTGGATGAGCACGGCCACAATGCCGGCGGTAAGCAAAAGAAGAGGCGAAACAGTAGCACGAAGGAACGACCAATCACGCCGCACCGCGGCCGTCGCGATAGCAGCAAGCGAAAGGAAACCCCAGATGTCCACGTATGTCCACATCGTCCACGGCACACCACCGAAAGTGAATTGTGAGACTTCACTGGAGTGGTGCAAAATGACACCCGAAGCGATGTGAAGATATTGCCCAAGGCTTCCTTCGAGCGCGAGCACGCCGAGTTGCAACAAGCTCCAAACCGCGAAACCAGCGAGCAGGATGAAGATGGCCCGCATTCGGCGCATCGTATTAAAGAGCCATACTTCCGCCACTATCGCAACGAGAAAAACCGCATTCGTCGTTTTGAAAAATGTAGCAATACCAAGAAATATCCCTGCAATGAAAATGACAAGGACGCTCTCGCTTTTGAAACCGCTGACGCGCGGCGATTGCACCAGCACCGAGGCGCCGATTAAAAAAAAGAGTGAATAAGATTCGGTCTGCGCCGTATCCGCCAGGCCAAGCGAAAGCAGTGTGAGAATGAGCAGGATCGATGCGAGCGGCGCGGTCCATTTCTGCCCACTTCGTGCAATATGCGGCACCTGCCGGGGCGTTGCAACATAGGCTGCGGCACAAGCGAACATTGCAAAGACATAATCCGAAGCGCGGACTGCGAATGTGTGCGGGCCGAAGATCCACTCGAAAAAAGCATAGACATAGAAGACATTCGGCGGCTTCACGTCCCACGCGTTGATATAAAGCTTTTGGCCGTGCAAGAGCAGCCAGCCGATTTCGGCGAAGATATTCTGGTCCAGCCCGAGCGCCCAAAAGAGCGAAGGCAGATAGAGAATGGCGCAGAGCGCCATCGTAATCCAGAACCGGCGAGATAGAGAATGAAGAATGATGAATGATGAATGATGAAGAGGCGGATTTGGTTGCGTATTCTTAGAGGAACCGCTAATAACTCCTGGATTCCCGCATTCGCGGGAATGACAAATGGGATAGATCATGGCGCGAAGCGCGTAAAACAACACATTCCTGTCATTTCCGCGAATGCGGGAATCCAGGTTCGGAGTTTTTAGAGGCGCCCTTAAGTATATTCATTCTTTACATACCCTTGCCAGAACCCGAAGACCAAATACAGCACGAGCAAATCCGAGGTGCCCACGAGGATCGCGACCGTACGCGGCGCAAGCTCACCAAACGGCCGGAGAGCCGGGAGGCGGGCAGTGGTGCTTTCATTTCGGATGAGAGCAGCGCGCTTATCACCACTCGCGTGATTCGTTCGGAAGGAATGTTCTTTGTGCTTCGATTGAGCGATGGTAAAGAAGTCCGTGCGAAGACTTACAAAGGCACCCATTCGGCTAATCCGAATTCCACACTGGTCGCGGTGGGCGATGAAGTGCGAGTTACCGATCAGGAGAGTGGGTATTTAATCGAAGAAGTTTCGCTCCGCCGCACCAAGCTTTCGCGCCGCGCGGCCGGAAGACGGAGCGCTTTCGAACAGGTTATTGTCGCGAATGTCGATTTGCTCGTCATCGTCGTGAGCGTGGGTGAACCGAAACTTCGTTCGGGAATTATCGACCGCTATATCGTCGCAGCCATCGAAGGTGGACTCGAAATCGCAATCGCCATCAACAAGATCGACGCCGCATCACCCGAGGAGATGGACGAAGCTCTCTATTTCCGCGATCTGTATCGGGAGATTGGCTATCCAGTCCATCTCGTTTCGGCCTCGCAAGGAACCGGCATAAAGGAATTGAAAGAAGAGATCGTGGGAAAAACGAGCGTCTTCGCCGGGCATTCGGGCGTGGGGAAAAGCTCGATCGTCAATGCGATTCTGGGTCGCGAAGCGATGCAGACGGGAGTGCTCCAAAAGAAATTCCGCCGCGGCGCGCACACGACCGCTGCGAGTACGCTGATGGATGTCCCCCTCCTAAAGAAGGAGGGGGTAGGAAGCATCGCCCACGATGCGGGTGGTCTCACTTACATTGCAGATACTCCCGGCGTCCGCGAGTTCGCGAATTTCGAATTGCGTCCCTCCGATCTGAAATTCGCCTTCGTCGAATTCCAGAAATTCCAGGAGCGATGCGCCATAACCAATTGTTCGCACATCCACGAGCCGGGCTGTGCCGTCCGGCAAGCGGTCGAGGAGGATAAAATTTCCATTGACCGTTACACCAATTACCAAAAACTATTCGACGAATCGAAACGCGAAGAAACCAAACGAATCCGTAACCAATGAAACAATCACTTTTAATCGCCGCCGTGGGATGCCTGACTTTTAGCATGGCCACCCTGGGCTGCGCAAAATCCGAAAACACGCAAATGACCGATACCACCGCCTACTCCCAAACGGCATCCGCTCCAGCGGAAACCACCGCCACCGCGCAGCCGCAAACCCCACCGCCGCCAGAGACGACGGCCACGGCCCAGCCCGGGATGCCGAACGTTCCGCCGCCCGCGGAAGAAATGGCGAAGCCCGGAAAGCATGGCGATACCGTTATCACAGCTTCCGGCCTCGAATACATCGATCTGAAAAAAGGCGCAGGGCCAATGCCGAAGGTAGGTCAGACGATTACCGTTAATTACACTGGCAAACTGACGGATGGCAAGACCTTCGATTCCAATGTCGATCCGAACTTCCATCATGTCGAACCGTTCTCGACTGCTATCGGTGTCGGGCAAGTTATTAAAGGATGGGATGAAGGGATGCTCACGATGCACGTCGGCGGTAAACGCCGGCTAATCATTCCCGGCAATCTGGCTTACGGTCCCCGCGGAATGCCGCCGACGATTCCACCGAACGCCACGCTCATCTTCGATGTGGAGTTGCTGAAGGTGCAATAGGTTCTCTTTAGAATAGTTTCAAGCTGTCTCTTCGCCCTTCGGGAATTCGAGCCGAAGGGCGAAGGCGCTTTATGCAATAATTTGGGATCGACTCGAACGAACGGCCTTGCAGCATCCGGCGTTTCTTTTTTGTCGTCACTTTTAAGCCGCACGGCTATGAAACGTCTCATCCTATGCATTACTATCGCGCTCGCGGTCCCGAGCGTTTTGTGCGCGCAATGGCAGCGGCTTCCGGATCCTCCAGGCGCGATGGCATTATCTTTCGCCGAAATTTCAGGGGTTCCCGGCCGCATCTATGCTGCGACGCTGAATGGCGTTTGGCTTTCGACAGACAGCATGGTTTCCTGGACTCCGGCGGGATTGCAGGGGAAAGTTATTTCTAATATGATAGCCATGCGGGATTCACTGGGCAACGATGTACTCTTTGCTATGGACGATTATGTGCTGTATCGCTCGCTCGACAGCGGAAGGAATTGGGATTCCATCGTTTCTCCGTTTAGCGGAGGCCTTATTACGAATGGTAACAATCTTATCGCGTGGAATTATAACGACACGGTGCATTGCATTTCGTTCTCCTCCGATATGGGGGCGAGTTGGACTGCTCTTGGTGCCGCACCGCCGGGGGGCAGGCAGGGATTTCTGCTCGCATCCACCGAAGGAGTGTTAGTCGCTGCCACTGCAAATACAATTTGGTCAATGCCATTAACGGGCGGAGCATGGACTGCAACATCATACACAAGCGGTTATACGGAATCGCTCCAAACATTCGATAGCACTATTTTCGTCGGTGGAGCAAAAATGGTCATTTCCACCGATCTCGGACGAACGTGGAACACGCCTGCAAATAAAGGTCTCGATACGATCAATGAGGAATTTCGCTCCTTCGCTGTGAATGGCGGGACGATCATCGCCAATGTCTGGTATGGCATTGTTCGTTCCACCGATAGCGGCCAATCGTGGACGCGAATAGATGGCACGGGAGGATATCCTATTTATGGTCCTTATCCTGGCGGTGGATATACGGTTCCAATTGTGTATATTAATGGGAATTTTGTTGCGGGGGAACCGGGTGGGATATTCAAATCGGCAGATGGGAGCACATGGCAATTCGCATCTCATGGGATGACGGATCCAGCGGTACGAGCCATCGCTACGATGGATGATACTCTTTTTGCGGTCGTCGATGGAACCGTATTTCATAGTACCGACAATGGTGAGACCTGGGACGAACACGCCGACATCCAAAATGGCTACCAGTTCGTTCGAGTGGGTAGAATGCTCTTCGTGCTGACTGATAATGGCCTCCTATGGCGATGGCAGAATGGGGAGTGGAGGTCTTTCCGCAGTCCTGTGAATCTCGCCCTTGCAATGATCGATAGCACCCTATACGGCTGCCGATGGAATGAACTGTTGATCTCGAAAGATACGGGGGCAACATGGAAACAAGTGCTCTCGTTTGGCGATATCGACTGGCTCCAATACATTTATGCTTTCGGCGATACGCTCTTTGCGCTTCCGAATGTCGGTGCTGCTGGTTGGCCTGTCTATTTTTCGACCGACCATGGTATCGACTGGGAGCCATCGGGCGAGTTTCCAACCGACGGCGGATTTTTTTATATGCTCGGCGCGCAAGACAGCAACGACGAATTGATCTATAACTACGGACGACTAAATCTTTCAACCGATCGTGGTTTCGATTGGCAGACCATCGATACACATTTTGCAACGTTTGAGGAATCCTGGAATAATCAAATTTATGTCGGGCTTTCTGATACTCCCGCAAGCTGGAGCGGTCTTTTCAAGTTGAAAGGAACAAGCCTTATTCAAATTCTGCCCGACACCGCCGTCAGCCAGATCAACGATTTTGCCACAGACTCAAAATATGCCTACATCGGAACGGAGTATAAGAGCATCTGGCGAACATCGCTCGCAAATTTTTCATCCGGCGTTGAGCAACCAATCATTCAACCGAATAAGGCATTAACAATCTTTCCCAATCCCTCCAGTTCTGGATCGACCATCTCCTTCTCGCTTCCCGAACACAGTTACGTTTCGCTAAAGCTCTTCGATGAACTTGGCATCGAGCGCGCGGCAATTTTCGAGGGTGAGTTAGATGCCAGAGTTCATACCATTCCCTTTGCTGATCCCGCGCTGCCGAATGGAGTTTACGAAGTGGTCCTCTCCACCGCGACAAATCGCAGGGTGGGGCGCCTTGTTATCGAGCGGTAGGGAGCCGGGAGGAATCCCGTCCCCAAAAACATTTTTCTTCCCGCCGTTAATTAAAGTTCGTATATTTTAGTTTACACTATTTCGTAATTTCAGGCCCGATGGCCTGGCGCGCCGGGCGAACCGCGCTCCGCGCCGATACATTAGCATTTTAATCATACATGCAGGACGAATTCCACGCGGACGAACAGCCGGGCACAACGCCGGATGCACCGTCAACGATGCCCGCCGCCGAGCCGATGGCAACAGACGAAGCGCCGGCCGACTCATCTGAAACACCCTCCACTGAAGCGCTCACAGCCCCGCGCCCGGCTGCTACGGCCAGCAGTTACCGCGATATTATCGCCGAGCGCCTTGCTCGCAAAGGTGGTGGCAAAGTGAGCGGCTCGACCCCCAGCCCGCTGGCGCATTCCTCGGATGTCGAGTGGGCTCCCCGGCACGCCGCGGAAACCAACGAAGAGCAGGCCGAGGGGGAACAAGCATCGCCGATGCTGACGGCAAACATCGAGGCGAGCACGAAACTTCAGGAAATTTCACCCGGCGAAGCCATTTCCGGGGAGGGTGCTGCCGAGAGCGGTGAAGGCCCGCGTTCGAGCCGCGAGCGGGCATTGCTTCGGCAGCAGGAACGGGCTGCGCTTCGGCGCGGAGGGGCAGCGATGTCCCGTTCGCCACGACGCGAGCCGGAACCTGGCGTATCGATGGAAAATCCTTTAAGTGCCGCGCTCATCGAGGGTCCAATCCCTGAAGAAGAAGCGCAGCCGGAATCGGATGTGATCGCGGCGCGCCTTGCACGCAAAGGCCCGGAGCGTGGCGAGCGCGGCCCCCGTCGGCCCGAACGAAGGCACGAGGAGCCGAGGCGCTCGGACGATCGGTCAGCCGAAGAACCGAAGCGCGAGGAACCGAGGCGCGACGAAGCGAGGCGCGACGAAGCGCGCCGGGAACCATACAGGGAAGGCGCCCGCGAGCCCCGAACCCCAGCGGAAGCACCGGCGGGACTCACGCTCCGAACCGCGCGACCGGCTCCGAGAGAGCGGGAAGCTCCGAGAGAGCGGGAAGCTCCGAGGGAACGCGAGGAAGTCCGCAGACGCGAGCCTGCCACCACCCGGCGAGCAGAACCATCGGAAGCGAGAATTGCCGCCGTGCCGGAAGAGAAAGGCGCCGGAGCTGCCGTGGCGCTCGCGATGAAGCTGGGAATTTCCGTCGTCATCCCGCTCTATAACGAGCAGGATTCCCTTCGCGAACTAACCGCCGCGCTGAAGCCGCAATTGATGCGCCTGGCCGGGCCGAAGTACGAGATACTTTATATCAACGACGGCTCGACCGATCGCTCCGGTGAAATTTTGCAGGATATTTTGGCGACCAGTTCGCGCGTGAGTGTCATTAATTTCCGCCGCAATCTCGGCAAATCCGCCGCGCTCGCCTCGGGATTCGCCGAAGTGCAATATGGCATCGTCATCACGATGGATGCAGACTTGCAGGACGATCCGCGGGAATTCGTGAACCTGATCGGCAAGCTGGCCGAGGGCTACGACCTCGTAAGCGGCTGGAAAAAGAAGCGCCACGACCCGATGAGCAAGACCGGGCCAAGCAAATTCTTTAACGCGGTCACCAGTTTTTTCAGCGGCATCCGTTTGCATGATTTTAACTGCGGACTCAAAGCCTATCGCAAGGAAGTAACCGACAGCCTGCAAGTCTATGGCGAACTGCACCGCTATCTTCCGGCGCTCGCCTATTGGCAGGGCTTCCGCGTCACGGAAATTCCGGTCACGCATCATCCACGCAAATTCGGCAAATCGAAATTCGGTTCGAGCCGGTTTTTCAAGGGCTTTTTAGACCTCATGAGCATCGTATTCACGAACCGCTATGGCAAGCGGCCGCTGCATCTCTTCGGGACGGTCGGCACGCTGATGGCGGTCGCTGGCTTCGTTATCGACATTTGGCTTACGGTCGAATGGGCGCTTGGGCTGACTTCGCTTTCGAATCGGCCCATTCTTTTACTCGGCTTGCTGCTTATCCTGGTTGGCGTGCAGCTTATTTCGATCGGCTTGTTGGGCGAGATGATCGTAAAAAATTCCATTTCGCGGACGAGCATTTCTTATCAAAAAGAAAAAGGCCGCCCCTCGGCGGAAGCACAGGAACGCCGCGCCTCGCGCGCCGCGCGCATGGCGCGCGTGGGTGGCCGGCCACGCCCGGCGGGTTCGGAACGGCGCACACCGCCGCGGAGGAGTTAAAATTAAAAATTACGAATTACGAATTACGAATTACGAATTACGAATTACGAATTACGAATTACGAATTACGAATTACGAATTACGAATTACGAATTACGAATTATGTTATTCAACTGCTTACAATTAGTTCCGAACCTCCATGAAACAAAATATCATTTTAGACAGGAGCTACGCTTTCTCCATCCGAATTATTAAGTTAAGCGAATACCTTCAGGAAAAGAAAGCATTTGTCCTGAAAGATCAAGTCCTTGCATCCGGGACTTCCATTGGCGCGAATGCTGAGGAATTCGTTGGCGCCAGTTCACGGAAAGATTTCTTGGCAAAGCTCAATATCGCATACCGCGAAGCCCGGGAAACTCACTACTGGCTCCGTCTTTTAAGAGATACGGGATACATTACAAAACGAATGGCCGAGTCCATGCTGACGGATTGCGAGGAATTGCTCAAGATTTTGGGCTCTATTCAAAAGACCATGAGGAACCGGTTAAAAGCGAACCCTTCCCCAAATTCGTAATTCGTAATTCGTAATTCGTAATTTGGACCCGAACCTCTATCATGCCGATTGCCGCCATTTTCGCGGCGATATTCCGTGCGCTCCGAACAAGCGCGAGGGCGTCCATTGCGATGGATGCCCGTATTACGACGCGGTTACCGAGAATATTCTCATCATCAAGTTGGGTGCGGCGGGCGATGTCCTCCGCACGACGCCCATCCTCACGCCATTACGAAAAGAGCATCCCCATGCGCGGATTTGGTGGCTTACGCATTCGCCAGAGCTCGTGCCCGGTTCGCTCGTCGATCGCATCATGACATGGAAATCGGAGAACCTCGAAGTTTTGGGTGGCCTCCATTTTTCGCGGATCATCAATCTCGATAAGGATCACTATGCCTGCGCGCTTGCCTCGCGCCTCCACGCGGATAAGAAGGATGGATTCGTTCTCGGAAAATTCGGCGAAGCCGAGCCGGCGAACGAGCGCGCCAAAGCGAAATTCATTACCGGAATCTTCGATGATGTGAGCATCGCAAATAGAAAAGATTTTTGGACCGAGCTGTTCGAAATTTGCGGCTACGAATATCAGGACGAACCCTACATCCTCGATTTGCCGCCAACCGAAGAATTTCCCAGTCTGGATATTTCGCGACCAATCGTCGGCCTGAACACCGGCGCGGGCGCCCGCTGGACTTCGCGGCTATGGAGCATCGAAAACTGGACGGAGCTTGCCAAACAGATTCATGCTTCCGGCAAAAACGTCCTGCTCCTGGGCGGTCCGGAAGAAGATGCGCGCAACCGCAGCATCCACCAACGCTCCGGCGGCGCGGCGCAATATCTCGGCTACTTCAATCTCGCGCAATTCATTTCGCTCATGCAGCATTGCGAGGTGGTTGTAACGGGCGTTACGATGGGAATGCATCTCGCGATCGCCTTGAAAAAGAAGATCGTTCTCATCAACAATATTTTCAATCCCTACGAGTTTGGGAATCTTTATGGATTGGGCGAGATCGTTCAGCCGGATTCTCCCTGCAAATGCTTCTTCCGCGGCCAGTGTATCAATCCCGATTATTTCTGCTTAGACCGGCTGCCGGTGGAAAAACTGTTCGCGGTCACGGAGCGCGTTTTGAAAACCGAGCGAGGGCGGCATTATCAGGAGCCTTTGTCCGCACCGGGGATGATTACAGTGCAATCCTTGTAGCCGTGACCTGAAGGTCACGGCTACCAATTCACGGTCAAGATAGGCCGTTGCAAAATCTTCGTCCCGGAATCCCTTATATTAGTATTGCAGTTGATGGGCACCTATACAATGTCAAACACAAAAGAAAGTACACCGGCGGTGGAGAAACTTACGCCGCTCATGAAGCAATACCACTCCATCAAGGCGAAGTACCCGGAGACGGTCTTGTTTTTTCGCATGGGCGATTTTTTCGAGACGTTCGGGCCGGACGCGGTCATCACGTCAAAAGTAACAGGCATCGTGCTCACAAAGCGCGGCAATGGCTCCGCGAGCGAAATTGAACTCGCGGGATTTCCGCATCACCAGCTCGATGCATATTTGCCGAAGATGATTCGCGCGGGCTACCGCGTGGCCGTGTGCGAGCAATTGGAGGACCCGAAGCTGGCCAAAGGCATTGTGAAGCGCGATGTCGTCGAAGTCGTAACGCCCGGCGTGCAGACGAGCGAGAAGCTCTTGGAAATTTCACGGAATACATACGCCGGTGCAATTGTCGTGCAATCCGGTATTGCGGGGATTGCCTACGCAGATGTTTCCACTGGCGAATTTGTAGCGGGTGAAATCCAGGAATCGCAGCTTGCCGAACATCTCGATACGATTGGGCTTTCGGAATTGCTCGTCGCAAGAAAAGATGTGAGCAAGGTCGAGCTTGCGCCTTATTTTATCGCGCTCTCGCGCAAGCCCTCGATCACAAAACGCGAAGAATGGATTTTCCACGAAGAGACTGCGCGGGAATTGCTTCTTCAGCATTTTAAGACCACGACGCTCAAAGGTTTCGGGATCGACGATCTCCATGTTGGCGTAATCGCCGCCGGCGCGGTCCTCGATTATCTGCGCGAGACGCGCTCCGAAACAAGCTTAGGCCATGTCACGCACATTACGCGCTATGATGCGGGTGATTATCTTGCGCTCGACCAAACCACGCGCCGCAACCTCGAAATTTTCGCGCCCATCATGGGCGATGCGAAAGATGCATCGCTCCTCGCCGTGCTCGATGAGACGGCGACGCCGATGGGCGCGCGGAAATTGCGCCAATGGCTCGCGCGCCCTTTACGTAGCAAAGAAAGAATTGAGCACCGGCTCGATGCGGTGGAACTTCTGTGTGAGCAGCGCGAGCTTCGCGACAAAATTCGCATGGAACTACGCGAACTGGGTGACATCGAACGTCTGGTTGGCCGCTTTGCCAGCGCGCGTATTCTTTCGCCAAGGGATTTTCTTTCTCTCAAATTTTCACTTTGGCATTTGCCGGAAATTAAGCAGCATGTGCAACAAATATCGGATGGGACTAATGGGTCCGATGGGACGAATATTCGGAGCCAAATATTGAGCACCATTTCTTCCCAGCTTGAGCCGCTACCAGCCCTTGCAGAGGAAATCGACCGCGTGATTTCGCCGGAGCCGCCGGCGACCATTGCGCACCTTGGCCTTATTCGTGATGGAGCCAATGCGGAATTAGACGAACTTCGCGCGCTTACGCGCAACAGCCGCGAAGGACTCGCGCAGATTCAAGCACGCGAGCGCGACCGCACTGGCATCGCTTCGCTCAAAGTCGATTATAATAACGTCTTCGGATATTTCATCGAAGTCTCGAAAGCGAACGCGGCAAAAGTTCCGGCGGATTATGAACGACGGCAAACGATGACGAATGCCGAACGCTATATTACACAGGAACTAAAAGATTTCGAGGCAAAAATTCTTGGCGCGGAGGAGCGGATGCAAATCATCGAGCGTGAAATGATCGAGCGGCTTCGCGCGCGAATCCTGGAAGATATGCAGCCGCTCCAGCGGAATGCGGAAGTGATTGCCGTGCTCGATGTGCTCGCAACTTTTTCCGCGCTGGCTACAAAGCATAAATGGCGGAGACCCGAATTTAACGAGACGGGCGAACTTGTTATCGAGCAGGGACGCCATCCCGTTGTCGAAAAACTACTGCCCGTCGGCGAGCGGTTCACGCCGAACAGCGTAATGTTCGCGCCGGGCGAGTTCGAATTTTATATCATCACCGGCCCGAATATGTCGGGCAAATCGGTTTATCTTCGGCAGACCGGCATTCTTGCGTATCTCGCGCATACAGGATGTTTTGTTCCAGCAGAGCGCGCATCATTCCCAATTCTCGACCGCATTTTCACCCGCGTGGGAGCGAGCGATAACGTCGCGAGTGGCGAATCGACTTTCCTGGTCGAGATGAACGAGGCCGCGAATATCCTGAGCAACGCGACGAAAAATTCCCTGCTTCTTTTCGATGAGCTTGGCCGCGGCACTTCGACCTTCGATGGCATTTCCATCGCATGGGCGATCGCCGAATATATTCACGATAATCTCTCCGGCGCGCGGACACTTTTCGCTACGCATTATCACGAACTGAACGCGCTCGCGGACCGGAACCCGCGCATTCACAATCTAAAAGTGGAAGTCCGCGAGGCCGAGGGCAAAGTGCATTTTCTCCACAAGATCGCGCCGGGATTTGCGGATCATTCCTATGGCATCGAAGTCGCGGCGATGGCCGGAATTCCGCCGGACGTCATCGACCGGGCGCGCGAAATCCTCCATTCCCTCGAAGCGAGCGAGCTCCAGATCGCGGAAGCGAATATCCAGCGCGCCATCCCGTTTGCCCGACGGATGACGCGCGAGGAACGCGACGAGAAGCTCGCAAAAGCATTCGGCGACGAGCAGGCCGAAACCATTGCCGGTGAACTACGACAACTCGATCTCAACGCGCTCACGCCCATTGCGGCGATGAATAAGATTGCGGAGTGGAAAAATCGTATGTAGCGCAAACTTTAGTTTGCGACCCTCTTTCTTTCTTGACCATGAGCCATTGGACCGAAAACCCAGAAATCTATCGCCGGAATCTTCCACATTTTGCGCCGCCAAAAGCTGCCTTGTTCGTGACCTTTCGGCTGCATGATTCTTTACCGAAAGCGACTCTCGATCAACTTCAGGCGGAGCAAATGCGGATCGCCACCCTGAAGCAATCGGGCAAGTTGACGAAGGAAGAGGCTATCAACCTTCAAAAAAGGCACTTCGCCGGTTTTGATCGGATACTTGACATGGCGGAAGGTTCTCATGCTCTCAAAAATCCGCTCACTGCCAAAATTGTGTCCGATATTCTTCACGAGATGGAGCGGCAAGGGCATATCCGTTTGTGGTGTTTCACGATTATGGCGAATCATGTGCATATACTATTCTCTTTAATCGAAAATGGAAAATCCCTTAGAGAAGTGATGCAACTCATGAAGGGTCGCAGCGCCTTCGAATGCAATAAGCTACTCGAACAACGGGGGACCTTTTGGCAGCATGAGAGTTACGATCATGTGGTTCGCGAGGGAGAATTCGAGAGAATCATTCTCTACATTCTGATGAACCCGGTTAAGGCGGGACTGGTCAAAGACTGGCGCGATTATCCCTGGAGCTATGTCCATCCTACCTTTGCAAATGTAGCATTGTAGCGTTGTAGCGTTGTAGCGCAAACTTTAGTTTGCGACTTCGGGGGCGGGGTCGCAAACTAAAGTTTGCGCTACATTAGGGGTCGCAA
>DASRZC010000030.1:0-9204 GCA_035686785.1 Kapaibacterium sp. (SeqCode) | reverse complement strand
GATCCCGCGCGCGATCATCACGGGAACGATTATGTTCATCGCGCTTTATATCGTCGTTAACCTTGCCTATTTTTATATTCTTGGTGTCGAAGGCGTGGCGAACGCGCCGGGTGACCGCGTGGCGTCGCAAATGATCTTTGCTGTCGTTGGCTCGGGCGGCGCGGGAATTATCGCGGCGCTGCTGATGCTCTCAGCGTTCGATACAACGAACTCTACGGTACTCACGAACGCGCGCGTCTATTATGCGATGGCGCGAAACGGCCTTTTCAATCGCGGAAGCGCGAAGGTACACGAGAAATTCCAGACGCCCTATATCGCGCTGATCTTGCAGGGCGCGTGGTCCATCGTGCTGCTCGTCACCGGCTCGTTCGATCTCATTACGAGCATGTATGTGTTTGTAAATTGGGTGCTCTACGTGCTGATGGCGATAGCAATCTTTGTGTTGCGCAAAAGAAGTCCGGACGCCGAGCGGCCATTCAAAGTACCGGGCTATCCCTGGGTTCCCGCAATTTTCGTTATCTTTGCCAGCGCATTCCTCATCATCACGCTCGTGACCGATATTCAAGCCTACCAGGCCGGCACGCAGCCGCTCATAAAAAGCGCGACGGGCATCGCGCTTGTGCTCACGGGACTGCCGTTTTATTATTATTGGCAATGGAAAAGGAGAGATACCCTACAGAACAATGCTTAAAGCAGGCACATCAAAAGCGGAACGAAATTTACCCCCCCCGTCGGATTCCGCAATGGCTGCGAGATGAGTGTAGAGCTTCACGGAATGTGGAACATCCATCCGCTTACGCAGCCGATGACATGCCGTGTGCAGGCTCTCGATGGTAATACCAAGAATATCTGCCAGATCGTTCGACGTGTGTTTCATAAGAAGGAGTGAGCAAAGCTTAACCTCGTTCGGAGTGAGATTCGGGTAGCGCACGTTGAGCTTATGGTAAAAATGCGGATACCAGGCGCGAAGCTGGGCTTCGGTCTTTTCCCACCACTCGGAATCGTACGGGCCAGACATGAACGAGCAGAGAATTTAATTACATCAACTACCAAACCTACTTCGACTAAACCTACCCAGGCCAGGGATGCGTTCCGCCTCTCTCGGCAATTTTTTTGGCTCAAGTTCAGGTTTTGTTCTCTAATTGTTGGCTATTTGTTCAGGTTGTGTCTATTGCGAAAAATTTTTGAATTCCGTAATTTTGTAACGATTCTTTCGATGATGAAGGAATCGGAAAAATTAATTACTCCATTATTTTATGAAACGAATCTTGATTCTTTGCTTTCTTGGGGCGGCGGCGGCTCTTGGAGCCGGTAACGCTTATTCGCAGCGGCCTATTGAAGGTGCGACATCCACGGGTTGTTATCGTCAGCAGGTGGCGCCGATCTCATTTGCTCCACCGCTGCATAGCGATATGAGCCTTGATGTTTTTTTAGGCTATACATGGTTCGACAGCGTGGCTCGTTCGGCTACGTCATGGGAAGAGATCGAGCAATACGCAGATTCCATTCGAGGCTGGGATACTCTGAAGTATTTCATGAAGTATCAATATGCACTTTCCGATTATGATGATATTCTCTTTCAAGAATATAAAGATGATGCGGAATACGTGGACTCCGCCTACAAAATTCCGCCCGGTCTCGTAACGAATGCGCTTGACCCGCGCGAGAAAGCGATACTAGGGCCGAGAGACAAACGCATTTTACTCGCTCACGCTGGCCCGATTCTTCATGTGAAAGTTATTTCCGCAAGCACCGAGTTCGATTCTCTCGCGCATATTCCATATCATCCGCTCGCACAGCAGTGTATTCAGGCGATCATTTTGGATACGATAAAGGGAAAGCATTTTCTCTCTTATCCGGTGGGCGACGGTCCGCAATATATGGTCGAGTTTTCTTTTTGCCCTCTCTGGCCAAAAGGTTTCAGACATGCAGACCTTGCCACTAACGTGGACTACACAGTTGACTCGAATCTTGTGAATCCATGCCCCGCATGCTTTGGAACGACCTCCGCCGTCGTCGATAGCGAGTACATCGTTTTTCTGGGTTCCGCGGATCTCGACTACAACGGCACGTATGCTTATTATGATTACTGGCCATTGAGCAATTATGAACCCGAAGGGGGAATTTTGCCAATCGTCGCTGGTAATGTTCAGGATTCTTCAAACTATTGGGGTTATGGCACAAGCGTTCCGCTTCCGACATTCCTCGCGGATCTCCGTGCTGACATTTACACGCTTACTCACCCATAATATGCTTAGAAAGGATGTGTATCATGCGTAAAATCATTTTTAGCTTATTACTTTGTGCGCTCGGAATTAACACAGGCTACACTCAACCGAACGCTCCGGAAAGTGGTCCATGTGACGGAATGGAATTCGTATATAAACACTATAAAAAGAATTCCCAAGGGCAATGTGTGGGAACGGTCTACTGTTCTCATGATCCTTGGTCAGATCCGAGTAACCCGCCTGCGACATGGCATGAGAATATAACTTACTGTGTGGAGCAGACTGATCCAAGTTGGCTTGGGCCTTGCGTGGATGCGAACTCAATAAAGGGCTGTGTCGCGAATGCTTTCAGCGCATGGCTTTCAATTTGCCCTTCCGCGAATATCACCGCAACGAGTGATAATTCACTTACCGGATGCGATCCTAATAATGATGTCATGATTATCGCCTCTGAGTCACACAAGGATTTCACGGATCTACAGGGTAATGATGGATCTGCAACGGCAGCTGGTGCAACGAAGTACTGGGTCGACAACTGCGCTGCGGGCGGCATTACTGCGGGCATCGGGCCGGATGGCACCCCTGCGGCGATATCCCTCAATGCTACGGATGTCTGGAAGGCAACACATGTTTTTACAACGTCATGCCCTCCAGCGACGGGCTGCAATCCAAATAACAAGGCAACCCAGGACATTTGTACCGTTATAGAGCATGAAATCGGCCATGTCCTCGGGCTGGCGCACCCGGACGACCCCACTTCCGACGGGAACACGGATTGCGCGAACGGGCAAGAAGTATGGGACCTTATGTACAGCGAGCCAAATCAAGGGAATCCTTGCAATGTATGCAGCATAACTCAAAGAGATGCATGCAACTTTTGTCTATTGTACTGTCCTGATAATTGCCCAACCCTCGGAGTTGGAAATCATCCAACACCGACCGCCAATTTCGTATCCTTTCCTGACCCGTCAGGTCAGTCGGTGCATATTAGTTACACGCTTCAAAAAGGTGCAGCTAAATTTATCGAAATTTATGACATTATGGGGCACTTACTAGCTCGTACTCCGATTCAAGGACCATCAGGTATTTTCAATCTCGAATTACGTGGAATTTCTAGTGGAACCTATATTTTGCGTTTGGTAACTTCGCTTGGTTATGTGGAGCATCTCCATACGGTCGGTGCGAATTAGACGCCACCGAACAATTTCCTGTTGGACATTACATTTGAGCCGCGAATCGGAACCATCCTTCCCTCACTGTTGCTGAGAGAGTCATCTCATGCAACCACTTGATTTAGTCGCCCTCGCCGCGCACCCGGATGATGTAGAACTCGCCTGCGCGGGCACGATGCTCATGGTGAAGCGCGCGGGCAAGCGCACCGGCATCGTCGATTGTACGCAAGGCGAGCTTTCCACGCGCGGCACGCTTGGAAGCCGCTGGCGCGAAACCCAGGCGGCCTCGAAAATTCTGGGCTTGGATTACCGTACAAACCTCGACATCCCGGATGGCAATATAGAGCTTTCGCAGGAGAACTTGCGCCGTGTAATTGTCCAGCTTCGTAAAACGCGACCCACGATTTTGCTTGCTCCCAGCCCACAGGAGCGGCATCCCGATCACGAAGCGGCCGCCGAGCTTGCGCACCGCGCCGCGTTTTATGCGGGCCTCGTAAAAATCGAGACGAAGGACGAAAATGGCAACGCGCAGGAGCCGCACCGTCCGCTGCTCGTGCTCCATTACATGCAGGGGTATTCGTTCGAGCCTAAAATTATTGTCGATGTCACGCCGGTTTTTGAAGAGCGGATGCGCGCGATGGAAGCGTTCGGCTCCCAGTTCGCGCCTCGCGCCGGGCAGGAGAATGCCGCAGGCGAACGCATGACAATTCTTGCCATGCCGGGGTTCACGGAGGGCCTGCGCGCGCGCGCCGCATACTACGGTATGATGATCGGCACCCGTTATGCCGAGCCATTCTGGGCACATGAACCCCTCGGCACGCAAGACCTTTTTTCCCTGGTGACCAAAACAATTGCGTAATTTCGCAGACGATGCGTGTCGCCTTACATCGAAAAGCTCCCCCTCCTATGCAGCGAAGCGAAATAGGAGGGGGCTGGGGGGTGGTTGTTGCCATCCTACTCGCCGCGGCGTGTGGTTGCCAGGCGCCGGTCGAGATGCGGCCGCTCATCTGCCCGCCGCCGCCCGCGCCGGTCTGCCGGCCCGGGGCATTCGATAAAACGCTGCTCGACACCATGCCGCACGGGCTGGGCTACACGCAGTATCATATTACGATGCTGCCCGCGCCGGAAAATAGTTCTACACAGGACTACGCCATCGGATTTATTCCATCGAACGATGGATATGTTGCCCTTATTACGAGCAACCGTGCAAATGCCGAATCCGATGATGGCGCGACCGGCGTGCAGCAACTCTACTCGGCGCGGTTCAACAGTACTACAAGTTTTGGCCCACTGAAAAAAGTTGAAAGCAGCGACGCGCCGCTCCCGATGGGCGTGGGATTTTATTCGAACGCCGACAATCTGTTTTATTTCTCCGCCAAGGCGAACAATACCGATCCCGACGATTTCGATCTTTACACGGTGCGTGTTACGGTCGTGGGCGATGCCATTTCGCTCTCCGATGTTCGCCCGCTCACCACGATTAATGCACAAGGGCATTTCGATAGCCAGCCCACGCTCGATCCATCGGGCATGCATCTATATTTTGTGAGCGACCGGCCGGGTGGCGATGGTGGAACCGATATTTGGTATTCCGAACGATCCCCCCTCCTACAGAAGGAGGGGGTTAGGGGGTGGTCGGATTGGTCCGCGCCGCTGCCGCTGCCGGAACCGGTGAACAGCGAATGCGATGAGCTTTCGCCGTTCCTTCCGCCGTATGATTCAACGACGCTTTACTTTGCTTCGAATGGGCATGAGACGGTCGGTGGATACGATCTTTTCAAAACGCACATCAATGATGGCCGTTTTTCGGAACCGGAAAACCTCGGCAAGCCGATCAATACCGCCTTCGACGAAGTGTTCCCATCGGCACTAAATGATACGGCGTTCTTCTGGTCGTCCAATCAACCGGCGAGTGAAGCGGGAATGAATCTCTACACGATCACGCGGACGCGCGGCCCGGAGATGGCGGTGCATCTTAAGGTTGCGCCATCGGAGCGGCCCGAAGTCGGCCATCTTCAAATGGATACGTCGCATCCGGCAGTGCCGGCGACCCCGGAGGCTCCGAAACCGCTGGGGCCGGTAGAGATTATCGCTCACGTCACGCGCGGCGCGGATAATCGGCCCGCCGAAGGTTCCGATATTTATGTCCACAAGGATTCGGTGGAGATCTACCGAGGAATAATTCCCGCGAGCGGCATGATGGGATTCAAAGTGAACCGCGACGCGGAATACGACGTGGGCGCCGAAACGAAAGAAGCGTTCTTCGATGTACGCCACGTCGATCTGCGGGGCTTTGCGGATTCCGTAATTAACGTCTATCTTCACCTGCCGGACACGCTCGTCATCCGCATCAATTTTCCGTTCGACGATTACGAGCATCCCTACGAATTTACGATCGACGACAACGGCCAGCCCTCCGCGATGACGTGGCAGGAGGCGCTGGACCTCACGGCACACGCCACGCTTCGCTCGACCGGATTGCTACGGGAACTCTTGCTCATTGGCCACACGGATTCGCTCGGTTCGGATGCGTATAACGACAATCTGGGAATGGAACGCGCCGCGTTCGTCGCGCGAGAACTGGAAAAGCGGGGAGTGCCAGCGAGTATTATCAAGGTGAAGTCGATGGGGCGCCGGCAGTCGGTCGGACGCCGGCCGGGGGAATCGGATGAAATTTTTCGCTTGCGTTCGCGCAGAGTGGAGTTTATTAAGGTGTTCAAATAAAAAGAGGAACTCTAATGAAGTCATATTTGCCGTCATTGCGAGGAGAACAAAGCGACCGAAGGGAGCTTTGTTCGACGAAGCAATCTCCCCGGTTTCACCCCAGAGATTGCTTCGTCGAATTCGGCTCCCTTCGGTCGCCGAATCCTCCTCGCAATGACGTGAAAAAGAGAAATTAAAGGAAATGACACAAAGCCGAAAATTTTGGAATCGTCTGCTGGTGAGTGCGCTCGCCTGCGTGCTCGCCTCTGGCCTCGCCGGCTGCATCTCGCATGTCGAAAATCCGATCACACGGACCGAGACCGATTACTACACGATCACCGACCGCGACACGACCGTCCGCGAGACCGAGCGCAACGTGCCCGGCTCCGCGGCCGATAACGGAGTCGTGTTCCCATCCTCGCGCCAGACGCACATCAGCCGCAACACGCTTTCGCACGATTCGACCTACGACCGCACGTATCCGAATTTTCTCAGGTTCGGCGGCATCGAAGTCGCGGGGCTGATGGGAACTTCCAGCGCGAATGGCCTGGGCTCGGGATTGTTGGGAATATTCTCGCTTTTTACCGCGAATAATTATACGAATCCCGGCTCGCTCTGGAACCCCGGCACAAACCCCTCGCCTCAAGTTTTCAAAGGGGAACTCGTTCGTATCATGCCCTATGAATATCGCCTGCGCTGGTTCAATGACGCGCCGAACTGGACCGTCGGATGGAGCGCATTCGAACTGCTTGCGCCCGATGAAATCCGGAAAGATTGGTTCACAAGTGTGGCAACGAATATCTATCTCCGCCGAAGAATTTTTATTCGGGATAGGATTCCCTATATTATATTCGATCCGTTCCTCGGCGTGGGCGCGTTTCCCTCCGCATACGTCAATCTGGGCGGCGAACTTCAGCTTGGATCGCTCGCGGGGTTCAACCTGCACGCGTATGCCGGCTTTGCGGCGGGTTTTCAGTGGACGACCCCCGGCAACCAGGAAACGTTCCCATATTTTGGACTGGGCGTGAGCGCGCTCGATATTACGAATAAAGTCGAAGAGACCGAGCGCCAGTGGAAAGATTACGTTCACACCGCCATTCAAACGAATATCCTCGAAGTGTCGCTGTTTCGAACTACGCAAAGTTACACGAGCATTTGGAGCGATTCGACGATCCCGTTCAACGCGGTGCAGTTGAAACTTGCGAACGTGGAGCTTCCGCTGCCGTTTGGGAACGATCATTTTTGGGCGGGGACCTCGCTTATCAATTGGATGGCGCTGGGCTTCGATAAGCAGGGCATTGGCATTCTGCCGCTGCGCGCCGGATACCGCCAATATCTTTTCGGCGAGGATTTGATGCTCGAACCGTTCGTGGAACTGAATTATTATCCCTCGACGATGCTCAATGTTGGCGCCCGCCTCAAGCTCGATACCCACACCAAGGAGAATATCGGAATTACGCTCGGATATGCGACGGGATCGCCGGGGGATTTCACGCCGCAGATACTGAACACCGCAGGCGTGGCGCAAGCGACGTCGTTCAGCACGGGTTATATCGGAGTGTCCCTCTTCTTCGGCGATTGGGACGATACCCCGGAAAAAGTTATGTCGGACCGAGCGAGCGAACACTGATTCTTAGTAACGAGTAATGAGTAATGAGTAACGAGTAATGAGTAACGAGTGGCTAATGGCGAGTGGCAAGTGGCGAGTGCCTAAGGCATGGAATGCCTTGTATGTTTTTTTTCTGGCGATCGTAACGTATGGCTGCAATCCCTATCAATTCGTGATGGGTGGGCCGCACCTGGTGACGTGCTATATTCTCACTTCGCTGCCCGGCGTCGATCATGATGCGAACATGGCGACGCTTCGCGATACGGCGGCGCTCGATCTTAACTACTATGGCGCTACGCAATATCTGATTACGATGGGCGCGCGGCTTGATAGGGGCGATGGATTTCGTATCCTTCTACGGCCCGTCGTCGAGCACCGCGATATTCCCGACTCCGGCCTCGTTGTAACCGCAACGACTTCGGGTGTGACGCTCGATAGCGCGGGACAAACCATTCTCTCTCGTCCGGATATTACGATCTCGCGTGGACAGGTCATTCACATCGCGCTGCTATCGGAAAATAATTATTATCAGGTCGTCTTCGATTGCGACACGGTCATTCGCGGCTGGACGAAGCTAAAAGAATCGGACGATGTGGTCGTGGAAGCACTACAATCCAGCCAGGTGGATATTGTTCACCCCGATTGGGCGGGCGTACCGGATGAGGATGACAATAATAAACGAATTGTTTCCAAACGATAAAGCGGAAGGCTCTTTCTTTATCTCTTCGTTCGAAGGTATTGCAAAATATCCTTTGCTAAACTTTCCTGATCGGCTTTTCGCGCTACAATTTCGGGCCTTCGTCGTAGCGATTCTTCGATAGCACGCGCGGTGGTTTCCCCGATTGCGGCGAGCGCGGGAAGATGGTGGAGCAACCTGCTTGCCATTTCCGCGAGCATGCGAATAAAATTCTGGAATGCGGAAGGTGAAAAAAAAGCGATTACGTCTGGCGGCGCATCGCTCTCCAACAAGCTTACCAATCGTGCGGAATCGGCAAGCGATGGGCCTTCCGTATAATAGAGGGTGACGCGCTGTGGCCAGGCTTCGATTTCGCGTAATGCGCGTTCCAATATTTCCATGCCTATTTGCGATTGAAGCAGAAGGACCCGCGATCCGGCGAGATCGTGTGCGGTAAGTATCCCGGCCAACTCCGCGCTGCCGCCACGCGCGGGAACCGGGAACGCAATATTAATTCCCAACGCCGCTAATGCGTTCGCGGTCGCCGTTCCGACGGCGCCGAAGCGCGCGGTGTGCCGGAATGTTTCCAGCAGACCGAGTGCGTGAGCGCGCTCCTCGAAAAAATTTACTCCCGTCGGGCTGGAAAGAATGACCGCCTCGAATTCCCCTTGCGCCGCATGATGGAGCGCGCGATCGAGTTCCCGCAAATCGGCGGGTGGCTCGAAGCGGAGCATCGGCAAATCTTCCATCGTAACCCCGGCGTCGGAAAGAATCCGATGCAGTGCATCGCTCGCCGAAGAGCGTACGCGCGGGCGG